>JADGQP010000049.1 GCA_017881705.1 Christensenellaceae bacterium | reverse complement strand
CATGCAAAAGCTTCCAAAGCAGATGCAAACGGCAAAAAGCGAGCGTAAGCATATGCCGGCAACCGCAGCACAAAAAGTAATCCTAAAAAAGCTAAGCGCACTGTACCCCAACCCAAAGCCAGAACTGAACTTTACAAACCCCTATGAAACACTCATCGCCGTGATGCTTTCCGCGCAATGCACCGACGTGCAGGTAAACAAAGCGACTCCCGCGCTTTTTGCCTGTTACCCAAACGTGCAGAAGCTTGCGGCGGCGAGCGTGGAGGATGTGTACCCGCTGGTGAAAAGCTGCGGCTTTAAAAGCAAAGCCACTCACATCGTGGAAGCCTGCAGGTTGATCGTACTGCGCCACGGTGGCGAAGTGCCCGCGGATATGGACGCGCTTACGGCGCTGCCCGGCGTTGGGCGCAAAACGGCCAACGTTGTGCTGGCTAACGCTTTTAGTGTGCCGACCATCGCGGTGGATACGCACGTGTTCCGCGTCAGCAACCGTACGGGTCTGGCGACTGCAAATAACGTGGAGGAAACGGAACGTCAGCTGATGCGCTTAATCCCCCGGCGAAACTGGATTGACGCCCATCACTGGTTAATTTTCCATGGCAGGCGCGTATGCCACGCGCGCAACCCCGCCTGCGGCGAGTGCATACTCGCGCCGGAATGCCGCTATGTGCGGCAAACGCTCAAAACGGGAGCGCTCACAGCACCGAAGGAAACGCGTGCTCAATAGAATTGGAGGACAATATGTCGTCATTCGTGGATCGAGTCCGGATTACCGCCAAAGCAGGCAGCGGCGGCAACGGATGTGTATCCTTTCACAGAGAGAAATTCGTGCAAAACGGCGGGCCGGACGGCGGCGACGGTGGTAACGGCGGCAGCGTGCAAATCATGGCTGATCCAAACATGCGCACGCTGTTGGATTTTCGCTTCATCAGCAAATACAGCGCCGAAAACGGCGGCGATGGCGCAGGTGCGCGCTGCCACGGAAAAAATGGCGAAGATCTGCTAATTAAGGTGCCGGTGGGCACGGTGTTCATTCGGGAATCGGACGGCGCTTTGGTGGCGGATATGCACGAACCCGGGCAAAGTAAAACGCTGCTTCACGGGGGACGAGGCGGCTTTGGAAACGCACGTTTTGCGACGCCCACGCGGCAAGCCCCCAATTTTGCCAAGCCAGGGATTAAACCCGAAGCCATGGAATTTCGGCTGGAGCTGAAAACCATTGCCGACGTGGGACTGGTCGGATTCCCCAACGTAGGGAAAAGCACCATTCTTTCCGCGCTGACCGCCGCCAGACCCAAGATTGCCAATTACCACTTTACAACGCTGACCCCGAACCTCGGCATCGTAAGGCACAAGGGCGTGGAGTTCGTGCTTGCGGATATACCCGGGCTTATGGAGGGCGCAAGCGAAGGCGTAGGCCTGGGGCACGATTTTTTACGGCATGTGGAACGCACGCGCCTTCTGCTTCACGTGCTGGACGCGGCCGGCAGCGAAGGCCGTGACCCGCTGGAGGATTTTGCCGTAATTAACCGCGAACTGGCTGCCTATGGCAGCGCGGTGGATAAACCGCAGTTGGTGGTGCTTAACAAGTGCGACCTGATCGCCCAGCAGGATACGGTTAAACATCTGGTAGAAACGTTTAGCAACCTTGGCTACAAGGCTTTCCCCGTAAGCGCCGTTACGCAAACCGGTTTTGACGCGCTGCTGACCGAGGTCGTCCGGATGCTGCCGGAACTGCCGCCTCAGACCATTTTTGAGGAGACGCCGGTGGACGCGGAAATACCGGAAGCGCCATTTGACGTGACGATGGACGGCCACGTGTTTGTTGTGGAAGGGCCTGCGATGCAGCGATTGATCGACAGCGTGAATTTTAACGACGAAGAAAGCATGAACTGGTTCCACCGAATGTTACGCGACCGCGGCGTGATCGAGGCGCTGCGCGCGGCTGGCGCGCAGGAAGGCAACACCATCCGCATTGGCGATATGGAATTTGACTTTATCGACTGACGACTAGGAGAAATAAACATGACAAGCAAACAACGCGCCACGTTACGTTCTATGGCCAACACGCTGGAAACGATTATCTACGTCGGTAAGGAAGGCCTAACCGATGCGATCGTCAAGGAAACTTACGACGCGCTGGAAGCGCGGGAACTCATCAAGTGCGCTGTGCAAAACGGCTGTGAGCTCAACGCCAAGGAAGCCTGCGCGGCACTGAGCGAGCGCACGCATGCGGAGCCGGTGCAATGTATCGGCCGTCGGTTTGTGCTGTACCGCGAAAGCCGCGAGAACAAACGGATACAGTTGAACTGACCGTTATACGGTAAACAAGGGAGGCGGCATGGTGACGGAACCCGTGTTGGAAGCGTTGCACGCCATGCGGCCTCCGTTTGCGCTTTATGAGGCGGATTTGCACTGCCTGGTAGGGCAAACGCTTCATGATAAGGGGTTTTCGTACCTCCACGAGGCCCGACTTGCCCCGCGCTGCCGCGCCGATTACCTGGTGGGGGACGTGGCTGTAGAGATTAAAAAAGGTAAACCGCGCCCAGTCGACCTGCGCGCCCAACTGCTTCGCTACGCGATGTGCGATGGGGTGCGCTGTTTGGTTGTGCTCACCTGGCAAAGCGTGGAACTGCCTGAAACGATTGCGGGCAAGCCCGTATATCGGCTGGCGATGGCACAGTTGTGGGGGGTGAGCCTGCCGTGAACGAGCCAGCGTCGCTGCCGTCCTATCTGGCGCTCAACGCCGCGGAAATGCCCGCCGAGCGTGTATTCGGCACGCTAAGCTACAATGCCAAACGCAGCTGTTGGGTGGTCAAGGCGGAACCCTGCGTAACCGAACTATGCAAGCGGCTGTTTCCAGGCTCGGCCACCGGTCGACGCGGCGAGGCACGCTTTTCGGATCACCGGAGGATTATCGGCGATCTCAATTGGCTGATGCTGCGTTATCCGCTGGAAGTGAAGCCTCAGGATCGGCTGCGCTGGAAAGACGCGCTTTTCGAAGCGCGGGAATATGTTCGCAAGCGGGACGAGGCGCTCAAAGCGCCTACGCGGGCCATCCCTTCACCTACGGTGTTTACCGGCCGATTAACGCAATTTCAGGAGGAGGGCCTCGCGTTTTTATTGAGGACCGACCGCTGCCTCCTTGCGGATGAAATGGGCCTTGGCAAAACGGTGGAAACGCTTGCCATGCTTGCACAGTTATGTGCGTATCCGGCGTTAATCATTGCGCCTGCGCACCTGATGCGCAACTGGCAAAACGAAATCGCACGCTTTATCTGTAAGCCGGACGGAAGTCCGATATCCGTACACGTTATCAAAGGCCTTACCCCGTACCCGCTGCCGCCGGCGGACATCTACCTGATGCACTATTTACTGCTTCGCGGATGGAAAAAAACGCTGCCGGAGCTGGGCTTTCGGTATGTTGTTTTTGATGAGATTCAGGAGCTTCGTCATGCTGGCACCGAAAAATATTCCTCCGCAAGCCTGGTCGCGGAAAACGCGGAGCGCGTGGTGGGGCTTAGCGGTACGCCCATTTATAACCGCGGCGCGGAGATCTGGAACGTCATCAATACGCTTGATTTTCACTTTTTAGGGGATTACGAAAGTTTTACCCGGGAATGGTGCTACGGCTATGGTAACGAGATTGTGGCCAAGCCGGAAGTGCTGGGTGAACACCTGCGCAGTGAAGGCATTTTGCTTCGGCGCACCAAGCAGGATGTGCTTTCGGATTTGCCGCCCAAGCGAAGGCTCGTAATCGCCATAGACAGCGACGACACGCTTTATCGCAGGCTGATGTTGCCCGTTGCCGAGAAACTGCGGCAGCTCAAGCATGACGATACGCTTACCGCCTCCCAGAAAGCCGTGCTTTCTATGGACGTGGAACAGGGCGAACGGCAGGCGACAGGGCTTGCCAAAGCGCCCTACGTAACGCAGTTTGTGCGCGCGCTGTTGGACGGCGGGGAAAAGGTGCTGCTCTTTGCCCACCACCATCAGGTGATGGATTATTATCACGCGGAACTTAAAGCTTTTTCACCCGCCTTTATCACAGGGCGGGAAAACACCGACGCGAAAGAACGCTCCATAACCCGCTTTATGGAAGGGCGAACCGATTTATGCTGCGTATCGCTGCGCGCAGCATCCGGGCTGAACCTGCAAAGGGCGACCTGTGTGGTTTTCGGCGAGCTGGATTGGTCACCCGCGGTGCATAGCCAGGCCGAAGACCGCGCGCACCGCATGGGGCAGACGGATTCCCTTCTATGTTATTACCTTGTGTCCCAGCGTGGCAGCGACCAGGACGTGCAGGACGCTCTTGGCCTGAAAGTAAGCCAGTTTGTCGCGCTAATGGGCGATCAGCCGCTGAGCCAGGAGAAACTAAACGAAAACGCGCAGTATGCCAGCCAATACGCCGAGCGCCTGGTACGCAGGCTGATGGATGAAACCCAGTAAACCGCCGCCTGTAAAAAGAACAGAAACGGAGGAACCCGCCCATGCCGATGGTTAATTACTGCAAAAAATGCAAGGCCGAGGTTCCGGCCGGAGAACGATGCTCCCGTTGCGGAAACAAGCTGACAAAGACGGGGGAACGCCTGTCCATCCACTATCAGCGCGTGCCCGTAAGCGATTGGTTTTGCTGGAACGCGATGCTTCGCGTAGTCGTTCCGGTGATTACTCTTGTGCTTGGAACGGTCGTTTTAGCCGAAGCGCTTACGGAAGGGGAAGCCGGCGTGATCAATGCCCTAACGCACGGTTTTCTGGACGCGGCGCTATGCGCTTTCGGCGCGTTGCTGTTTGTTACGCTGATATTGTTGCTTTTACAGGGGCCGGAGGAGGTTCGCTGCACGCTGAGTACCCAGGGAGCGACCCTGAACGATTACGTATGTAAACCCAGCACACTGAAACTGTACGCGCGCCTCACCTCGCCCGCCGCAATTCAAACGCAGACGGCCAAGGACGAACTGGAAGGCGGGCTGTTCTGCGCTGGGCATACGGAATTGCGCTGGGCGGAGATCCGACGCGCGCAGTACTGGCCGGAAACGTTCACCATTCTGTTATACAGGCCGCGCTATTGGGAGGCGATGTGCATTCGCTGCGACCCAAACAGCTATGATGAAACGGTTTCATTTGTTAAAGGGAAACTTTTACGGAACAAACACGTGAAAAATAGAACGAAATGACTGTTTTCACAACAAATGTTACGTAAATGTGAAAATTTCCTTGACACGCTTCATATTCTACCCTACAATAAGAACGTTGAGATCTTTATGT
>JADGQP010000048.1 GCA_017881705.1 Christensenellaceae bacterium | reverse complement strand
GCAGATTTTTCTTGGCAATCCGCGTTTTTGCGCATCCTGTGCCGACTGTGGATCGATCCCGAACCTGTATGGATGTTCCGACATACGGTTGTGTCCTCCTTCATCCTCAGCTTACAGGAATACAGATACGGATGCTTTCTTCCCGGTACACGCCGTTCTTCAGCTTTTTCCATAATGAATACGGCGCCAGGAAAAGCACCAAGCAGCCCGCCGCCATAATCGCGTAATCCCTCACGAGGTTATCGCTGCCATCCACACTGAACTCGACCATTACGCAAACCGCGATTGCCAGTATCGTAACCAGCCATGTGACAATCAGTCGCAGGTCAGCGCCGCGCACGCGCAGGAAAAACAGCATATACACGCCTATCGCCGCCAGAATTACGCCGCCCAGCGCGCGCTTATCCGTTAAGTTCAGCACGTGGTTAATGGGGCGCCCCATCATATAAGCCACCACCAACGCGACCGGCAGCAACAGCCATGCCGCCACCGTTGCTTTGCGCACCTGCCGGATATGGGCGTAACGTACGGCTAAAATAAGCAGCACCAGCACAGGCAGCAACGCACTGCCGACCTGCTGAACGCGGATAAATCCGAGCACCATATGTCCGTCGTCCCGCAGGCTTTCCAAGGGAACCTGCATGGCGCCAAACAGCGCGTACGTCATCATCGCCATGTCCCCTGCGCGCGCGCCGTATTTGCCGTGGCGGCTTAAAAACAGAAGCAGCGCCAAAACCAACAGCAAAAGTGCCGCAATCGCCTCAAAACGGTAAACGGCAAGGCGATACAACGTCAGCGTGCCCATTTGATCCGGAATAAACAGGCCCGGAAACGTCAGCGCCAGTGTGCCAGCGTTCACCTGCCTGCCAACGCCCAATTGCCCGCCAGTAAACTCTTCCGCCATGCGAACGCCAAACAGCAGCAAACCCAGGGGCACCGTGGTAACGTCTAAAAGCGTTCCGAACCTAACCTTGCGAACCCTGGCGGTCCAGTATGCGGCAACGATCATCCCCGCCAGAGCGCCAAGCAGGCTGTAGCCTCCATCCCAGAAGCGTAGCATCAGCCAAGGCTGTGAAACGCTTTCCGTATAATAGCTGAAATTAACCGCACAATAAACGAGCCTGGACAGCACCAACCCCAGGGGTAACGCAAATAGCCCGTATAACCGTACTGTGCCGGTCGGCAGGCGTTTGGAAAAGCCCAGCATTCCCGCCGTCCACAGGTAAGCGAGCGCGCTAATGCCGATGGTCAGCCCATACCAGTAGCCCGTCAGGCCGAAAACGGAAAAGCTCACCGCTCTTCCCCCTTTTACTGCGCCTGCCCGGCAGCGGACGCGAAATAAACAATATCATTCACTGAGCGCTCGTCCACATCCTTGATGCTGAGCAGTTGGTTGTGGAACACCAGCGCGGAGCTGTTACCCCCATCCAGGTTATAGGCTTGCTGGCAGCCGATCTGCTTCATAAAAGCGGCGAGCGTCGGCAGCGTAACGCCCTGGGATGCGTCGATCCGCCCATCCACGGTAACCACGACGTAGCTTAGCGGCGCAAGCTGGCCGATAGCGGCGCGCGGCTCCTGCCCATTAGGATTCCAGCCGTATTCGGCTGAAATCTCACATACATTTCCGTCCATCACCAGCGCGGGGCCGAAGAAGAACGCGTTGACGATCCGGTGCTCTTTCAGCAGGGAAACGATGCCGTCTTCCTGCCCTTTTTTTCCGGCTAGCAGCATGTGAAAATCCGCGTTCTCGTCAATCAGCAGCAGGTCGTAATGATCGCTCACCTTTTTGCGCAGCGTTTGCCCCTGGCGCACAATGTAGCCGCCCGTGTATTTGGAAAAGAAATCGCCGTTCACAGCCACCACGGCGTTCACGCTTTGGGCAAGCGTGGTGGCAGGCGCGGTGCGCGTGCTGTTGATCCCCCCCGCTATGGCGGTTCGCAGTTGGCTGGGCGAGGCGATTTTCACATACGCGATATGGTAAATGCTATTGTCCTGCTGCGTCTGTTGAATGTCTACATGGATGGTATCGTCGCTATATCCCGTGTCAGTATAATTCGCCTCGATGGGCATACGGCCGACGGTGTTGATATCCTCATCCAAGGAAGCCATATTGCTTGTAGGCAGTACGTCGCTGACCGCGGCGCTGGCCAGCACCCGGTACCGCGCGGCATTCGCGCCCAGGCCTGCCTCGTCCGTGCCTGTATCGTCGTTTCCCCAGTCGATAGGCGCGTCGTTTTGGTAGCGAAGTTTCGCGTCGGGCAGTATTTCGCCGGAAGGTGTCGCAAAAGCAAGCGACAATGCCATGACGATCACCAGCAAGGTCAATAGCGTTATCCGCCAACGGTATCCGTTCCTGTTCCCACGCATAACAGGTCGTCCCTTTCATTCGCTTACGCGCTTACAACGCGCGCGTTTTCGCGCCGAGGGCACCCAATGAATCCAATGATTATTATACATGATTATAGAACCGGCGGCAAGCGCTCGCGGCTATCCGCGCCTTTATAATCGCCTTGTTTCGTCCAGCATGCGCTGCTCGTTGAGCAGCGCTTCCAGCATATACACGTTTCGGCATAGCAGATCGCCCGCGTTTTGCACGGCTGTTGTAAAATCTGCGCTGATCGCACGCAGCCCGCCCTGCTCCGGCAGCGGACAAACCGCCCACGCGCGCGGATCCACCTCCGCTTCCGCGTGCGTGTTCACGCCCAGTTCGTCGCTTATCAAACGAATGCGCAGCGGAAATATACGGCATGCCAGCGGCCTTTGCTCCCTGGGGCATTCGCCCGTGCAGACCAGCCTCGTTCCGCCTTTAAAAAGCGTATCGTCCGGCACAAGATGGAAGGAAAAGCCTTCGATTGGTTTACGGTAAAAACGATCTTCAAACGGGAAAAGCAGCATACCGTTTTCACCGGTTTCGTCCGGTTTGCAACAGGCGCCGCCGCAAACCCGTCCACAATCGCTGCGAAGGGGTGTAACGTCCTTAAGCATCTCCCGCGCTTGGCGAAGCTTTTTAAGCGCGAAGGGCGCGGCCAGCATATCCAGTATGATCGCCATGTTCGTTCCTCCCCGCGCGCCGTTTTATCCGGCTCTGCGGCGCAACCATCATAGCAAAGCGCGCGGGCATTTTCAAGCGCCGCCGGAATGCTTTACTGAATATAGCCATAAACTTTACGAAAATCGACTTGTATCCTTCCGCGGTTTCATGCAAGCTGGTTTTCGGAGGGTTACGCTTACGTTATACACTGGTTGACTTTGCGTCAGGTACGCGTTAAAATAATGGCAAGGCGGCTTCGCCGCGATAGTAGGGAGGAAAACCGCATGAAACTGGATACGCGCCGAACCGCCCGCGTCGGATTCGCGTTTCTCTCCATCTGTGCGTTCTGGCAGCTGTACGACAGCATCGTTCCCCTGATTCTCAAATTTACCTTCAAGGTGCCGGATGGGCCCAGCGGCATTGTGATGTCGCTGGATAACGTTCTGGCTCTGTTTCTGCTTCCGCTGTTTGGCGCGCTGTCCGATAAGACCCATACGAAGCTGGGTCGGCGCACGCCCTTTATCCTGGGCGGCACGGCTGCCGCAGTGCTGCTGATGAACCTGCTGCCTATTGCCGACGGCGCGCACAGCTTCCCGCTGTTTATCGTTTCGCTGGCGCTGCTGCTGGTCGCCATGGGTACGTACCGTTCCCCCGCCGTCGCACTGATGCCGGATGTTACGCCCAAACCTTTGCGTTCCAAGGGGAACGCCATTATCAACCTCATGGGCACGCTGGGCGGCATTTACACGTTGGTAGTCATGAAGTTTCTGGTGTTCAAGCGCGGCGACGGCCAGACCGATAACTACACCTACCTGTTTATCGCCGTGGCCGTACTGATGGTCGCTGCCGTATGCGTTTTGCTTTACACGGTGAAGGAGAAAAAGCTGGCTAAGGAAACCTCCGACATCAACGACCGTTACGACGCCGCGGAAGCCGCCAAGCTGCCGCCTGAAGAACGAAAAGCCGAAGAAGCGGCCAGCCGGAAAGCCAAAGCGGGCTTGCAGTCCCTTTCGCCGGAGGTTCGCCGCAGCCTGCTGTTGATTCTTACCAGCGTGTTCTTCTGGTTTATGGGCTACAACGCCGTAACCACCGTGTTTACCAAATATGTGATTGTACAATGGGGATACGACCTGAGCACCGCCTCCAATTTCCTGATGGTCGCCACCGGCGCAGCGCTGCTGTGCTACATTCCGGTCGGCGCGCTGTCCTCCCGGTTCGGCCGCAAGCGGATGATCCAGTTCGGCGTGGCGCTGCTTACGCTCAGTTTCGCGGCGCTGGGGCTGTTTGGCAGTTTCTCGCCGCTGCTGTATGGGCTGTTTGTTCTGGTTGGCGTGGCGTGGGCAACCATCAACGTCAACAGCTACCCGATGGTGGTGGAAATCAGCAAAAGCGGAGATGTAGGCCAATACACAGGCTATTATTACACCTTCTCCATGGCCGCACAGATCGTTACGCCGATTTTAAGCGGGTATTTAATGCAATATCTGGGGTATCGGGTGCTCGCGCCTTACGCCGCGTTAATGGTGGCCATATCCTTCGTGACCATTTCGCTTACCAAGCATGGCGACGCGCACCCCGAAACGCCCGCGAGCACACTGGAAGCCTTCAATGCGGGAGATGATTAACCTTGGGGTACGTTTGGATTTTGATCGCCTTTGCCGCATTGGTTTTACTTTTTCTGTGGCTGTCGGCTCCCAGCCTCCGTCGGCCCACGTTAGGCGCGTTGGCCGGAAAACTGTACGCGCATCGCGGCCTGCATGACGATAACCATTCCGTACCGGAAAACAGTCTGGCCGCTTTCGGGCGCGCTGTGGAAGCCGGTTATGGCATCGAGCTGGATGTGCAGCTGACTGCCGACCATGTATTGGTCGTCCACCACGACGGCAACACGTTGCGTGTTTGCGGTGTGGACGCGATTATCAGCAAAACCCCTTACGACCGGCTGCCGCCGCTTCCGGACGGCGCGCTTATACCAACCTTTCAGGATGTATTGGCGCTGGTTGACGGGCGCGAACCGATGATTGTCGAGGTTAAGCCGGACGGGGATCCCATCGCCAACGCCGCTGCGGCGCGCGAGGCGCTTAGCACTTACCAGGGGCCTTACTGCGTGGAATCTTTCCATCCGTTGGCAGTTCGCTATTTCCGAAAAAACGCGCCGGATGTCATGCGCGGCCAGCTTGCCATGGGCGGATCATTTCAGGGTTCGGAAATGAAACGCGCGGAGTTCATGGCACTCAAGTATCTGCTGTTGAATTTTCTGGGCCGACCCCACTTTATCTCCTATTCCTGTACGCTGGATCACAACCTTTCGATGTGGCTCATGAAAAGTCTGCTCCATCCCCTGTTGGTCGCCTGGACGGTTCGCGACCAGCCAACGATGGATAAAGCGCTAAAGGAGTACGATCTGATAATATTTGAATTGTTTGCCCCTGCCGTGAAAAAAGCGTAGTACGTCGCGGCAGCGGCATCCCGCCGCCCGGTACAGAAGCGCCGCCCCTCCTGGTGCGTATTGCGCAGTATCGCTATTCGTGGTAGAATACGGAAGGTCTACTACCATATTTTGCGGTGCGGCCCCGTATGCCACGGAAAGGCGGCGCTTCTTTGCAATTTTGCACACTTTTCAGCGGTTCCAGCGGCAACGTCGTTTACCTGGCTGGCGAGCACGGCGCCGTGCTGATCGATTGCGGCATGAGCGGCAAACAGACGTTGGACGCGATGGCCCGCGCGGGGCTGGACACAGCCAGCGTTCACGCGATTTTGATTACGCACGAACACAGTGACCATATTAAGGGCGTGGGCGTGGTAAGCCGCAAGCTGGGCGTTCCTGTGTATGCCACCGAGGGCACATGGGACGGAATGGCTGCGACGCTAGGCGACCTGCCCATGCGTGACCGCGTAGCAATTCATCCCGGCGAAAGTTTCTTTTTGGACGACTTGGAGGTTGTGCCCTTTTCCATTCCCCACGATGCGAACGACCCCGTGGGTTACCGTTTCTTCCTGGGCCGACACAGCGTGGCCGTGGCGACCGATCTGGGTTACTTTTCCCAAACGGTCTGCGACGCGGTAAGCGGTTCCGAAATCGTACTGCTGGAAAGCAATCACGACCCCGAACTGCTAAAAAGCAACCCGCACTATCCCGCACGGCTGAAAAGCCGAATCCTGGGCAAAAAAGGCCACCTGAGCAACGAAGACAGCGCAGACGCTGCCGTACGGCTGGCGCAATGCGGCACGAAACACCTGCTGTTGGGGCACTTGAGCAGCGAAAACAACACTCCGGAAATCGCTTACCGCACCGCGCACGGCGCGCTTTCTTCCGCGGGCGCGATCATCGGGCAGGATGTGAGCCTGCATGTAGCCGCGCGTTACCAGGCAAGCTTTCTATACCGCTATTAGTCGCCATGCTTTTATACTGCTCAACCGAGTTTGGGAGGCGGACATGGATTTTCGTGTAATGGACGAACCGGCCGTTTTCGAAGGCCGCGGGCTGGCTCTGCTGGTGAATGAAGAATGCGGCTGCCAGTTTGCAAACGGGTGCCGTATCCGCGATATCTTCGGCAGGGAACATGAGGTGGAACGTGTGACGCGCCAGGAGGACCTGACCTGTCTTTTTATCCGAAACGGCGACGCCGTCTACTTTGAGCGTCTGTTTCGCAACGTTTTAGTCGATGCTACGCTTTTTTCGCTTGTGGAGGAGGCGCGCTGAATGGCGCTGACGCTGCTGTGCGTCGGTAAGGCGCGGGAACGTTATTACGCCGACGCGGTTCATGAATACTGCAAGCGCCTCTCCGCGTTGATGCCCTGCGAGGTTGTGGAAGTGGCCGACGAGCCGGAGCCCAAACAGCTTTCCGAAGCCGCCGTGGAGCGGGTGAAGCGTTTGGAGGGCGAACGTCTGCTATCGCGGGTTTCCGACAGCGCGTATGTGTTTGCGCTGTGCGTAGACGCACGCCAACCCACCAGCGAAGAATTGGCAGATAAACTACAGGCGCTTTTCAATGCCGGACACAGCGAGCTTGTGTTTATCATTGGCAGTTCATTGGGTCTGCACGAAAGCGTGCTTAAGCGCGCCAACGAAACGCTGGGACTAAGCCGCATGACTTTTCCTCACCAGCTTGCGCGCGTAGTGCTGGCCGAGCAGCTGTACCGAGCGGCAAAAATCAACGCCGGGCAGCGTTACCATAAATAGACCTCGCTTCATAAACTGTATTTTAACCTAGAGAACTTAATACCTTGCCCGCCCGGAACGATTCATCCGCTCGTTCGTCTAATAGAAGAAGAAAAAAGGAGGAATGACCCATGCGGAATAAAACGCTTACGTTCGCCCTCGCCCTGGCGTTATTGAGCCTTTCCTTTCACGCCGCGGCGGAAACCGCCGCCCCGTCCGCGGACGCGTTTACGCTTACGGATGTGCCCTCTACGTTTGAAGGCCTGATTACCGAGGTGGACAGCGGTTATTTTGTGATGAATGCCGTCAACGAAGGCTCCGTGCGCGCCAACCTGGATGATACTACCGTTTATGAAGGCACGGTCGCTAAGGACACACTCGCCGTGGGGCAATACGTATACGTGCTGTATAACGGCGTGATGACCCGCAGCCTTCCCCCGCAGATATCCGCGCAAAAAGTGAGTTGTTTTAAGGTTACCGGTACCGTGACTTCCTTGATGGACAACGGCTTCCTGCTGGAAGGCGACACGGTGCTGGGCACGGTGGTCGTTCATACGGACGCCACGTTACCGCCCGTTTTCCTCAACGTTCCCGTTACGCTGTATTACAACGGCGTAATGTCGATGAGCATGCCCCCGCAGATCAGCGCGGTGCACTTGGTCGTGCCCGAACTGGAAGGCACTGTTACCGACGTAACGCAAGACAGCTTCACTTTAACTTCGGCCAACGGAACGGCGTTCCATATCGCGCTTAGCGCCGATACCTCCATCGCCTCATCGCCGACGGACGGGGCGCGGATGGTCGTGTACTATAACGGGCAGATTTCCAACGGTGCAGACGTGGACGCCCTGGTCGTCGCTTCATCGTCTGTGGACAATACCCCGGCTGAAACGACGCAGAACTGACGCTTAACCTCTGTTCCCCCACAAATTTGATACTGCGATATCGTCGTTGCGGGTTTTCGCGCGCATTTAGTTTGGCGCCTTATCACCATCAATTATAAAAGCCCGACGTTTTGGCGACGTCGGGCTTTCATACTGTCTATTAGGTCAGCGCACGGTAACTTCTACGCTGTAGGTTCTTCCGGTTTCTGTGCCGACAGGGATGGTTTGGCCGTCGATAAGCCTGCCGTCCACGGCGACCTCCACCTTGCCTTTTTCGCCGCCGCTCAGGTTATGTACGGTGATCTCGTAGCTGTTGCCACGGAAGAGGCGGTGGATTTTCACATCCGTGAGGCTCGCGGGCAGGCACGGGTCGATCATCAGGCCGTCGTATTGCGGCTTGACGCCAAGCATCGCCTGCGACACGGCATAAAAGTTCCATGCAGCCGTTCCGGTAAGCCAGCTGTTCTTTCCCTCGCCGGGCAGGAAGCTCTCCTTGCCGTTCACGGTCTGGCAATACACATACGGCTCAGTGCGGTGCAGCTGCTGGTTGTCCACATAGGCGGGGGCGGTGCGCCGGTACACGTCAAACGCGCGATCACCATGGCCCAACACCGTTTCGGCAATGACGATCCACGGGTTATTATGGCAGAATACCGAGCCGTTTTCTTTATACCCGGGCGGGTAAGAGCTGATTTCTCCAATGTTGAGGCGGTAAGTGGTGTACGCGGGCCACAGTAGCACGACGCCGTATTGAAACAGCAGGTGCTCGCGCGTCGCATCCAGTGCTTTTTGCGCCATTCCGTTGTTTTTGCCGATACCGGCCATAACGCATATACCCTGAGGCTCGATGAAAATTTTACCCTCGTCGCATTCCTCGGAACCTACTTTATCGCCGTTGGCATCATAGGCACGTAAAAACCAATCGCCGTCCCAGCCGAACTTTTCCACAGCCTCTTCCATGGCGGCTTTTTGCTCACGCGCATATTGTGCTTCTTCCGGCTTGCCGATCAATTCGCAAAGTCTGGCGTAATCCTCCGCTACGCCAACGAACATACCGGCGATGAACACGCTTTCGGCAATACCCGTGTCGTTGTTGGTCACAGTCTGGAAGCTCTCGCCCGGCTCCGCCGAATAGCAGTTCAGGTTCAGGCAGTCATTCCAGTCTGCGCGCCCGATCAGCGGCAGGTCGTGCGGCCCGCGGTGTTCAGCCGTATAGCGGAAAGCGCGACGAAGATGCTCCGTCATCGGCTCGGCCAACACGGGATTGTTGTCAAAATCCACCGTTTCGCCAAGTAGCGCCATATCGCCGGTTTCCTTCAGGTACGCGGCGACGGCGTAGATCAGCCACAGCGGATCGTCGTTAAAACCGCTGCCCACATCCAGATTGCCGCGTTTGGTCAGCGGCTGGTACTGGTGGTAGGCGCTGCCGTCGGGAAACTGCGTGGCGGCAATGTCCAGTATGCGTTCGCGGGCAAGTTCCGGTATCAGGTGTACGAAGCCCAGCAAATCCTGGCTGCAATCGCGGAAACCCATGCCGCGGCCGATGCCGCTTTCAAAATAACTGGCGGAGCGGCTCATGTTAAACGTGACCATGCACTGGTATTGGTTCCAAACGTTCACCTGCCGGTTCAGCCGCTCGTCCGCGGTTTGCACGGTAAAACGGCTGAGCAGCTGGCTCCAGTAGTCTTTCAGTTCCGTAAATCTTTGGGTAAACTGCGCGTCGGTTTGAAATTCCTTCAGCAATGCGTGCGCGTCGTCTTTGTTAATCACGCCGGGGGCGATAAACTTATGGTCGCGCGGGCTTTCGCAAAAGCCGAGCGTGAACAGGAAGCTAACGCTTTCACCGGCTTTGAGCGTGCGGCGGATGCAATGGCTGCCGATGGGCGCCCAACCGTGGGCGACGCTGTTGCGTGGGCGATCCTCCAGCACAGCCGCAGGTTCGCCAAAGCCGTTGTAAAGGCCCATGAAACTTTCACGGTCGGTATCGTACCCGTCCACGGCGGCGTTAACGGAATAGACCGCGTAATGGTTGCGGCGCTCTCGGTACTCAGTTTTGTGGTAGAGGGTCGCGCCGCCGTTTTCAATTTCCATTTCGGCCAGCGCATAATTACGCTGAAAGTTTGTGGAATCGTCCAGTGCGTTCCACAGGCAGAACTCAACGAAACTATACAGACTAACGGCTTTTCCCTGCGCGCTTTCGTTGGTGAGCGTCAGGCATGTTACCTCAGCGCGAAAGCCACGAGGCACCATAGAGCACTGGCTTGCTTTCAGGCCGTTCTTTGTTGATGTGATTACAGTATAACCCATGCCGTGGCGGCACTCGTAGCTGTCCAGCGGCGTCTTGCTGGGCTGCCAACCGACATTCCATACCGTATCCCCGTCACGCAGATAAAAGTATTTTCCGCCCGCGTCTGTAGGCACGTTGTTATAACGATAGCGCGTCAGCCGGAGCATCCGCGCGTCTTTATCGAAAGAGTAGCCCCCGGAGGTATTGCTGATGAGAGAAAAAAATTCTTCGCTGCCCAGGTAGTTGATCCAAGGGTAAGGCGTGTCCGGACGGGTGATCACATATTCCCTGTTCGCGTCGTCGTACCTACCAAAGTTCATGGCTAGTGCTCCTTCGGCATTATTCCTTAAAAAACTGTTTATTATCGGCATGATAACGTCCAAAAGGCGCGCGCAGTTTTGACCGTTGGCATTTCAAACCCGCATTACCTCTTGATCCGCCCAACCGTTTCACCCTCGATGAGCGAACAGGGAATTACCGTAATCTCCGGTATGGTCGTTTTAGGGCTTTCAATCAATTCCACCAGTTTGCGCGCCGCCTCGGCCCCGATACGGTTGGTATCCTGCCGGATGGTGGTCAGGCGCGGCTTCATCAACTGCATCATGGGGATGCCGTCGTACCCGGCGATGGAAATATCGTTTGGCGCCTGCAGACCCATATCCGCGATGGCTTCGTATGCGCCCAGCGCCGCGTAATCGTCCGAAATCAGGATGCAGGTAGGCCGATCTGAAAGATTCAATATCCGTTTGGTAGCGCGAAAAACGGAAGCGGGATCGTTATATTCGCATTCGGTCACGTATTCCTCAGGAACTTCCGTTTTTAACGCCGCCATCGTGCGGTAAAATGAGCCAAGGCGGGTATCCGTAACGGCGCTCTTGGGCCCATGGATATAGGCAATCTTTCGATGCCCCTGCGCGTAGATGTATTCCACCAGTTGGCGCATACCATCCACGTTGTTGGATTGGATGCCAATGTGGTTGTTAAACAGGTGATCGATCGTCACGATGGGCAGCTCGCTGTTGACCAGCTGGGATATCTCCGG
>JADGQP010000005.1 GCA_017881705.1 Christensenellaceae bacterium | reverse complement strand
GATGTTGTCGGCCTGAACGCTCTGGTCGTTGGTGCTGTCCGCATCAGTGATCGAGATGGTCTTGTCGGCATCGGCGATGTTGAGCAGCGTCTGGCGCGCGTTGGAAATGAACGTGTCCGAGAACTGATACCAGCAGACGCCGGCCTTCTTGGCCGTGTCCGCGGTCGCCGAGTATACGCAGCCAAACAGCATGGCCGCCACCAGGACGATACTGACCAGTACGTTTACGGAATTCCTTCTCATTTGAATCTCCTCCTTATGGGTATTTTTCATCTATAGTATAAAATCTGGAGGAGAACGAAGTAAATTCAAAATAATTGCATTCCCGGTGTCAATTCCTGTGATGAATCGGCCGGAGATGCAAATTCTTGTTATTCGTATGCAGTTTTCAGGTTTGGGATGGATTTGCAAACGTGATCTCTGTTCTTATAGATTATACTGTCCGTTTCTTCCGGCTTCCCCTCCGTGCTCCGTTTTTTGTCCATGCCGGTACCCATAAACCCGCGCTTGCACACCACAACCTCAATTTGATATAATAAAATATGATAATAAACCGCTCCGTTGTTCGCAGCAGATCTCAAACCTTTAAAGTCCGAGGCATTTCGCTGCATTCGCATAGGGTTGCCAGAAAAAGAGAAAGAATGCTATGATAAGGGTTCGTTTGCAGCTTAGCCGAAAGCTCCACGCCCGGTACTATAGGGTAATACGAATACAGTCGACGGGCTTTCGACCCTTGGGCACCTCGTGAAAACCAAGCTGTTGATACAGCTTGAGGCTAACCCTAAAAAGAGTTGTCCTCTGCGCAGCGCCCGCCGGTATGGATTAAGGTATTCCTTTAATATATAGAATGAGAAGGTCGGGTTAAAATGGATAACAGCCGTATGTTAGGCCGCACAGGCATCCGGGTAAACGAATTGGCGCTTGGCTGCGAGCATCTGCAGGGCAAAGAGGAAAGTCTGGTTCGCGACGTGGTGGCGAGGGCGCTGGAAAAGGGCGTCGACTTTTTGGACGTATTTATGTCCGAGCCCAATGTGCGAACCTATATCGGCCATGCCCTTTCAGGCTGCCGCAAACAGGTGAAGCTCCAGGGGCACATCGGCTCCGTATGGGCGGATGGGCAGTACGCCGTGCAGCGGGAAGCAGACGTTTGCCGCCGCAACTTCGACGACCTGCTGACGCGCCTGAACACGGATTATATCGATATCGGGTTTATCCACAACCTGGATGATCCAAAGGATTGGGAGGCGTTTATCGCTTCACCCACGATGGCGTATGTGGCCGAGCTAAAAAAACAAGGCGTCCTCCACTCAGTGGGGCTGTCCAGTCATAACCCGGTCACGGCGCTTGCCGCGGTCAACAGCGGGCTGATTGACGTGCTGATGTTCTCCGTTAATCCCCTGTACGATCTGCTGCCCCCGGAGCAGGAAATATGGTCGTACTACGTCGACAAGCCCGATTTCAGCGGGCTTGCGGGCATACGACCCGAACGGCAGAGCCTGTACCGAGCCTGTGAGGCAAACGGCGTTGCCATCACGGTAATGAAAGCGCTGGCGGCAGGGTTTCTGCTTACGACGGAACGCTCGCCTTATGGGGCAGCCATGACCGTGCCGCAATGCCTGCATTATGCGCTGTCCCGCCCGGCGGTGGCGGCCGTGATGCTGGGCATGCAGACCGTACGGGAGGTGGACGAGGCTTTCGCCTATTACACTGCCTCAGAAGAAGAAAAGGACTTCGTTCCGGTACTCATGCACAGAGAGCAGGGCACGCTGGACGGGCGCTGCATGTACTGCAACCATTGCCTGCCCTGCCCGGCGCATATCGACATTGCCGAGGTGAACAAATATCTGGATCTGTGCGAGCTGGACGGGGTGCCAGCCGCCACCCTGCAAGAACATTACCTGTCGCTGCCCGCGACCGCCGCGGATTGCCTCAACTGCCGCGCCTGCGAAAAACGCTGCCCCTTCGGGGTGAAGGTTACCACGCGCATGGCGCGCGCAAAAGCGGCGTTCGGGAGATAAGGGGTAAAATCATTAAGGTTTTATCGGCTTGCTTTGATCTCGTCTATCACCTTTATCAGCACTTGCCTGGCCACTTCCGTATCCTCCGTCGACGCGTCTATACAGCTGGATAACGTGCATACGCCCCGCCAGGTGGACAGGGACAGTTGGTAATAAGGCGGGCGCTTCACCGCCGTAGCCAGAAACGCGTCCGCGATTTCACAGCCCGCAAAACGGAGGCGCTCCTCGCTAAGCACGCCCAAATTGGAAAAGGAGGTTACCGGCACGCCGCCCAAGCGGGGAAACAGCCTGCGCAGCAGACTAAACGGCAATATCGCATACAGCGTGTGAAACAGCATCGGCTCCTTCAGGCAGGCGACGCTGTTTTTTTGCGCCCGCATCTGCGTGGCAACCCGGCGCAGAGTATCGGCAAACGGTTCGGGCGTATGCAGGTCGAGGCTGCACCAATAGTTGCCCGTAAGGTTGCACAGGTCAAACCGCTGCCCCGGCACAGCGAACCTGCGCAGATCAACCGGGCAGGGCAACGTTACCACGTCCCGCCCGATTATACCGTGCAGGGCGCGCAAAGTCGCGGTCAGCAGTATATCGTTCATACTGGCTCCGTGATTTTTTGCATATGCATATAAGGAAGAAAAGGTTTCCGTTTCAAGGCGCTCCGTTACCAGCACGGGACGGCCGGGGCCGCCGTGAAACGGGATGAGCGGCGCAGAACAGCGCTTGCAGGGACGCGCGGGAGACCCTAGCGCTTTCAGGCGGACACGCAAGCCAAGCGGTTTGATAAGTCGGCGAAAGCTCCGGCCACCCGGCATGTCCGGCAGAGGGAGCGAATTTCCACCTGTTATCAAACAGCTATAAAACTTAGCCAGCTCATATAGGGCTTCCTTAAAGCCTGCGCCGTCGCAAACCATATGGTTGATTACGGCACACAGCTCGTCGCCACCGACCTGGTGGATTAAGAATAGTTTCAGCTGAGGTTCGCGCGTTTCATCAATGGAAGCCAGTAGGCATTCCTGAACAAGAACATCGCCCCCGCCGTCAAATTCGCACACCACATCGCCGGCGGTAAAACCCGCCGCCTCCCAGCGGTGGCGCCGCGCATTGAACACGCAGGCCAGCAGTGGGTGGGCACGCAGGGTCGCGTTTACGGCGTTTCGCAGGGCGGCTGTGTCCAGCCGTTCGTAAAAACGGATACGGCAACGTATGCGCGGCGGTTGCACATCGCCGTAGAAAAACTGCATGGCGTCAAACGCCTGTGCCGGATAGGTTTGCGTGCGCAACTTTCCATCCTTCTTTCTGAGCCGCATCAACCTGCCAACCTTACACGGTCTTTTACAGGTATTCTATTCTGGCGGGGCTCCTCTGTCAAACCCAGGGGCTTTCCCTGCGCCTTCGGGCAGGATTTTACCGCTTACAAGGCGAAATAGTGCATACGACCAATGATCGGGAGGGGCAACATGAGCGAATTTCTGGCGCCTTTGGATTATCGGCGCGCGAAGGACACACTGCGCGCGCTGGATTTCTATACCGCTTATTCGCCCGAGGGCGCGCAGCGTGTTACCGCCCTGTTAAACGAGCGCTATCCGTTGGTGTTTACCCGGTTGGAGCAGCGAACCTTTGCAAACGACGCGCTCGTGCTGGAGCTGGCGGGCGCGGACGTGACCGACCCGCTGGTGTTTGTTTCGCATTTGGATTCGCTGCACGCCCGCGAGCCGCTGATAACCATCGAACAGCCCATGACGGTGCCGCTGCAGCGCGCGCACCTTGTGGCGCTTTTTGAGGCGCTGGATGCGCTTTTGCAAAGCGGCTACCAACCCAGCGGCGAGCTTTTTCTTTGCCTCTCGATGGATGGATTAAGCAGCGGGGCAGGCGCGCGGGCCATGGCCGAATATTTGGAAAAGCGTAAAATTACGCCCTGTTTCGTTCTGGATCACGGCGGCTATGTGACCCGCTCGGCCTTCCGGCGTTATTTGCCCGACGGCGCACCCCTGGCGTTAATCGGCATCAGCGAAAAAGGTCGTCTGGAAGGCCGCGTAACGGCGCCCACCGTGCCCACGGGCGAGGAACGGGCTGCCCTGCGGCCACTCAATGTGCTGCTCGACAGCGGTTCGCGGTTGGGCGCGCATCCCAGGCGCGCCTCTCTATGCAAAACCAGCGCGCAGATGCTGCAGGAAATTTCGCGCCATGCGCCATTACTGTTGCGGTTATCGATTGTCAATCCCCGCCTGACCTTTCCGCTGCTTCGGCTGCTGTGGCAAAAGCGGGCGGTGCTTTCGCAGTTTTTCGTCAGCGAGCTAACGGTTACAGGCATCAGCACGCAGGGCGAACCCTCCCGCAGCCCTTCGGCGGCGGAGCTGACCTTCTCGCAGCAAACAGTGCCCGGCAAACCGTTGAGCTGGTGGAAGACCCGCCTGCTTCGCAAAGCCTGCCAAAATGGCGCGAGGATGGAGTTCACCCTGGAAAACGAACACAGCGCGCGCAGCAAAACCAACGGTGCCGCGTGGGACGCGCTGGAAACCGCCATTGAGATTCTGTTCGAGCGCGCGGTTATCGCGCCGTGCCTTTCCCCCAACGTAACGGACGGCCGCTTTTACGCGCGGTTGCAAAACAAGGTATACCGTTTTTCTCCCTTCTTGGTCAACGGGCGTGAAGCGCTGCGCGCGGAGTGCACCGTGGACGACGCCGCGCTGCAAACGGCGGTGCAGTTCTTCCGGCAGATGCTGTCGGTCTGACCCAGCAATGAAACGGATGCGAAAGGAGGGAAACCCATGGAAGGAATCGCCTTTTTTGCCTTTTTCATTGCGGGCGACCTTGCCGTTGCGCGTTACTGGCTGCCGGGGATAAGGCCGCTTTCACGCTGGTATCTCGGCGCTTCAATAGGCCTGTTTTTAACAATGTGGCTGCCGGCGCTGTGGGCCAACGCGGTATCCTTCACCATGACAGCGCACCTGCTGGCGCTGCTGACGCTGTGCCTGCTGGTGATGCTTGCGTACCTCACGCGCGACCGTCGGCCGCGCGTACGCTTCGGGGCGGAGGACAGGCGAATGCTCCGCGCCGTGCTGTGGGTGGTCGTGCCGCTGACGTTGATTGCCGGTTGGCTGGAATATACGCATTCCATCCGCGTCGCGTCGGACGGCGCTTACCACGTGGGCCAAAGCACGTATGGCGATCTGTCCCTCCATCTGGCTATCGCCACCTCCGCGATCAACGCGAAGTTCCCTCTGCAAAACAGCCTGATGGTCGGCGCGACCATGGCCTATCCCTACCTGTCGGATACCTTCGCCAGCACTTTCTACCTGCTGGGCATGAACCTGTCCTGGGCGATGGCGCTGACCGGAACGATAATGTGCGCATCGGTCTTTACAGGGTTTGCGCTGCTATGCGCGCAGCTGTGCCGCAGGCGCGGCGCGGTGGCGCTGGCGGTGTGTCTGCTGTTTTTCAATGGCGGCCTCGGGTTTTTTTACACGCTCAGCGGCACCACGCAAAACGGCATGTCCGTTACCACCGTGTGGGACAACCTGCACACCGTGATGACCGGCTATTACCAAACCCCCACCAATCAGCCGGACCCCAACAACCTGCGCTGGGTCAACATCCTTTGCGATATGCTGGTGCCTCAGCGCGGCCTGCTGGGCGGCTGGACGATGCTCATGCCCGCGCTGCTGTTGATTGTGCCGCCGATATTCCGCCGCAGCCGCCCCAACCCCCACGCGCTGATTCTGGCAGGGATCATCGCGGGTGGAATGCCCATGATCTATACCCACAGCTTCCTGTCGCTGGCGCTGTGCAGCCTGGGCTTTTGCCTGTACGCGGTTTTCACCGCGCCCCGCGCCAGGCGCATGGAAGCGTTTCGGCCGTTTATCCTCTACGGCGGGGTCGCCGCGGTGCTGGCGCTGCCGCAGCTGTTTGGCTTCACGTTTGTGCAGGCCGCAGGCAGTGACCATTTTCTCCGCTTTCAGTTTAACTGGTGCAATAACCGCGGCGGCCACGGGTTGGTCGATCCGTATTTCTGGTTCTACATTAAAAACATCGGGCTGCCCTACCTGCTGATTCTTCTGGCGTTGTTTGAGCGCAGAAAGAACGGCCTGCGCGAGGAAGCCGAGCGCGCCGCCGCGCTGACGGACGGGTTATACACCCGCGAGCCGCTAGTGCAAACCGAGGCTTCGCCTGAAGCCGCACCCGAGGCCACGCCTGAGGTTGCCATTGATAATGCGGTGGAAAACTCTGCAATGATGCAGGCAGCCGCGTCCGAGCAGCCAAGCACAGAAAGCACACCGCCCGAGGACGACGAGGAACCCATAGCGCTTCCCGCGAGCGTAATCGCACACGATATGCCCGCCTATGGCGAAGCCAGCCGCTTGGGCGTGGCGCAAACCACCGCGGAAATGATCGGCGTGCAGCCCTTTATTCGCCCCCTGCCGCCCGAAAAACTACGCGCGTCCGCCTTCTCTCCGGAGGACAACGACCGCGTAGGCGTTATGCGCGCCGTAACGGGCGGGGCGGAAGCCGAGCCCAGCCACCGGCCGCTGATCGAGGAGATCTTCCATCCGACGTGGCACGAGCGGATTCACGCCTCCAACACGACCGACGGCGAGCCGGAAACCTGCTTTGCCGATCAGCCGCCCGCGCGGGACTGGGTGCGCCGCAACCGGCTGCTGGCCTCAGGCGCTTTCCTGATTTTGCTGATCGCGGAGTTCATCCTGTTCCAGCCCAACGAATATGACAACAACAAGCTGATCTACGTATGGTTCCTGCTGTGCCTGCCCATGGCCGCGGATTACGCGGCGGAGATTTTCAACCGGCTCAAGGGGCTGGGCGGCCGCCGGCTGCTGGCCACGTTGTTCCTGGTTGTGTGTTTCCTGTCCGCGGGGCTTACGGTGGCGCGCGAGGCCGTGAGTGATTATTACGCATACAGCACTCAGGATGTGGCCGTGGGGGATTTTGTAAAGCAGAACACGCCGGAGCACAGCGTGTTCCTGACCGCCGACGAGCACCTTAACCCCGTTGCATCGCTGGCGGGCCGCACCATTGTGTGCGGGAGCGACCTCTACCTGTATTACCACGGTTTCAACACTACTAAGCGTCGGCAGGAGGTAAAAGCGTTTTACGAAGATCCCACCGACAACCTGGCCGTTCTGAGCAAGTATGGCGTGCAGTATATTTACGTAGGCCCGTCCGAGCTCTACCAATACGCGGTGGACACCGCCGCGATGGATACGCTGTTTACCAAGGTATACGAAAGCGGTGGCGGCAACTACCTCGTGTACGCCGTGCCTCAGACCTACCTGAAGCCAAGCGGCGCGCAAGCCTCCGGAAGCGGGAAATAAGGACATGGAAAGGTTTTTGCGTTATTCGCTGGAAAAAGGCCGTAAAATCCGCGCGATGCTGATGCTAAACGGCCAGTTGCAGCAGCGGACGGTCACAGTTCTTGCGCTTACACCGGAAAGCGCCGTTTTATCTATCAGAGCGAACAAGCCCCCCATCACGGTTCCGATAACCGATATATTCAGCTGCGATTACGCGCGCGGCGATCACGGAGAGGATTAACCAATGATACAGAAGCTGAAAAAACTTTTATCTAACAAGGAAGAAACGCTGGAACTGGTTCGCTACCTTATCGCCGGTGGGCTGACCACCCTTTTAAGCCTGGTGGTCACCTACGGCTGCGAAATGCTCCTGGCTCAGGATCATACCATCAACGGCGCCAATACTGTACAGGTGATGGTCAGTACCCTGGTTTCCTGGGTGATCGCCGTCATCTTCGCTTTCTGGATCAACCGGCGCATGGTGTTTCGGGTTCACGGAGGCACGCGCCAGACGGTCGCGCGCGAGTTTGCGCAGTTCGTCGGCGCGCGGTTGGTCAGTTGGGCTGTGATTGAGGAAGGTCTGGCTGTGCTTATTAAGCTCGCGGGCGTCACGAACTTCTGGAACCGGCTTATTATCCTGGTGCTGGTAACGATTTTCAACTATGTCGCCAGCAAATTCTGGATCTTCAAGCCCAAGCCCGTAACGTTGCCAGACCCCGACGGCTCCGAGCCACCCACAGTATAACCCGTCCGTATGTGTCGCGCCTTCCACTATACGAACCATGCTTTCCCTTCCCCGTACGAACTTTCGCAACCCGCTTTTCCCGCAGGAATGCCCGCAGCCCTCTTTCCGGCACGAACGCGCACTTTCCCTTCCCCGTACGAACTTTCGCAACCCGCTTTTCCCGCAGGAACACCCGCAACCCTCTTTCCGGCACGAACGCGCACTTTCCCTTCCCTATACGAACACACGCAACCCGCTTTCCCCGCAGGAACACCCGCAACCCTCTTTCCGGCACGAACGCGCACTTTCCCTTCCCTACACGAACACACGCAAACCGCTTTCCCCACAGGAACGCCCACAGCCCACTTTCCAGCACGAACGCGCACTTTCCCTTTCCCACCGAATACTCGAGGTTCCCTTTCCCCTATGGGTTCCCCGAAAAACTGCATATTCTTTTACCGCGGCCTTGTACAGTTTTCACGAAAATTTAACTTTCCAAAGCAATTCACTTCTCAGTCTTTCCAACGCAAAAAAATAGAGGTATACTGATTGTGCCAATTTTGTGCCTGGGACATGTGCCAAAGGAGCGAAATCATGACAGATTTTACCAACAGCTGGAATGACGAGGAAATTCTGACCGCACCCTACGCCCCGCTCGGACTCATCGCCATGCCTGGTTGCGAGGAGTTGGGTGCGAGCGTAAACCGGTGGCTGATGAAGTGGCGCGAGCATCAGGAAGCGGTCGAGGAAGAAAGCCAGACCCCGCTGTTCGGCGTTTTGGGCGCCAACCGCGAAAATTTTCTGATCGACGTGCAATGTCCGCGCTTTGGTACCGGCGAAGGCAAAGGGATGATTCGCAGTTCCGTACGCGGGTACGATATCTATATCCTCGCGGATGTTGGCGCCTACAACGTTACGTATAAGATGTACGGCAAAACCGTACCCATGTCGCCGGACGACCATTACCAGGACATCAAACGAATTATCGCGGCCATCGGCGGCCGCGCCAAACGCATTAACCTGATTATGCCCATGCTTTACGAGGGTCGGCAACATCGCCGCAACGGGCGCGAAAGCCTGGATTGCGCGTTGGCGTTGCAGGAACTGGTGAACATGGGCGTTACTAACATTATCACCTTCGACGCGCACGACCCCCGCGTGCAAAACGCGGTTCCGCTGTCCGGCTTCGACAGCGTAAAACCCACCTACCAGATTTTAAAAGCCATGCTTCGCAATCAGCCGGATCTGCACCTGGCGCGCGGACATATGATGATCGTCAGCCCCGATGAAGGCGCGCTAGACCGCAATATTTTCTACTCCTCGGTACTGGGGCTGGATATGGGCCTTTTCTACAAACGGCGCGACTACACCACCATTGTGGACGGCCGCAACCCGATCGTCGCGCATGAGTACCTGGGCGATTCCGTGGAAG
>JADGQP010000047.1 GCA_017881705.1 Christensenellaceae bacterium | reverse complement strand
TTCGGCCAACGAGTTCCTCACGCGCAACAACCTCATGCGCGCGTACGAGTTCCCGTCGTCCGACACGCCCATCTGGCGCGGCCGCAAGGTGGCGGTCGTGGGCGGCGGCAACGTCGCGATGGACGCGGCGCGATGCGCGATGCGCCTGGGTGCCGACCGGGTGACCGTGGTTTACCGCCGCAGCATGGCGGAACTGCCCGCGCGCGTTGAGGAAGTGGAGCACGCGCAGGAGGAAGGCATAGTTTTTCAGATGTTGACCAACCCTGTGGAAGTGCTTGGCGACGAAAAAGGCTGGGTAACAGGCCTGAAATGCGAAAAGATGACGCTGGGTGAGCCGGATGCTTCCGGGCGGCGCAGCCCCGTGCCTATGCCCGGCAGCGAGTGGATTCTGCCCGTGGATACGTTAATCGTCGCCATCGGCACACAGCCTAACCCGCTGATTCACCGTACAACGGAAGGCCTGGCTGTTAACCGGCATGGCTGCATCGTCGTCAACGATGAAAACGGCCTTACCAGTCGCCCGAATGTGTACGCGGGCGGCGACACGGTAACAGGCGCGGCCACGGTCATCCTGGCCATGGGCGCGGGCAAACACGCAGCGGCGGCTATCCACCACGCCATTTCTGAAAAAGAGCCGCATGCCTGAAGTTGTTACGATATTTAAAAGCGAGGGTCGGAGCAAATTGCTCCGGCCCTCGCTTTTTCATCCGTTATTATTTTGCGGCGTAGGTTTGTCCATAGATAAAAGTTTGCATGGCGTCGATATTCATCTGTTTTTTGGCGTCGCTGCGGAACGCCGTAAGCGTGGCGCCGTTGTCGTTTTTATACTTCCACGTGTCGTCCATCGGCATACGGAACTGTTCCATAACGCTGCCGCCGCTTTGCAGGTTGCTCATGGCTTTTCCGCCGATTACCAGCCCGCCGATGCTGATCATATCCGATGCTGTCAGGTTGGTTGCGCCATATGGCAGCGCAGTCTTGATGAGTTCCACCAGTTTGTTGATATCGATGTTTTTCATCACCTGATCCATCAGTGTTTCCAGGAGCTTGCGCTGGCGCTGGGTACGCATAAAATCGTTATCGATGCCACGAATGCGCGCATACGTCACAGCCTGCATGCCATCCAGGTGCTGCACGCCGTCCATTGCCTTCACCTTGGCGCGCTGAACGTCGTCCATGGGTTCCTTGCGAAGTTCAAAATTGATGCGGCTGGATTCCTTGGTGGACATATCCAGGTCCACGCCGCCCAGCGCGTCAATGATGCTGGCCAGGCCGTGGATGTTCACCACTACGTAGCGCTGAATGTTCATCTGGAAGTTGCGGTTCACGGTTTTCATCGCCAGAGCCGCGCCTTTGCCCAGATCCCCGTCCTTGCTGCCGAAGCGGAACGCGCAGTTGATGCGTTTGGTGTTTTTATAGCCGGGGATAACCACTTCGGTGTCGCGCGTGATACTGGTGAGCTTTACACTGCCGTCGTCGGTATTCACGGAGCAAATAATTACCGCGTCGCTAAGACCGCTTTCCAGCTTTACAGAACGGTTGTCCAGGCCCAGCAGCAAAATGTTAATCACATTGGTCGGAAGCGCGGCGTTAAGCTCCAGATCGTCCACGTTCACGTCGCCTGTTTGGTCGGCGTCGTCAAGAGCGCTTTGCAAATCATCGGCAAGTCCGTCATTGCCATTATCGTCTGCCGAGGCGTCCGTCGCTTCCTCGCTGGCCCATTCCATCCACTGCTGTTTTTCCGCGTCCGAAAGGTCGGGATTATCTGTAATGTTCGCTTGAGTATCGGCATCCACGTTGCTCGTGGGGCTAACGGCGGTGCCCGTCGAGTCGTTTTGAGCCGCGCCGCTCACCGTGGCGTCCGTCGAGCCGTTTTGAGCCGTATCGCTGCTGCTGTCCGTCGCAAATGCAGCAAAAGGCAACCCCAGAAAAAGAACGGCGCATACCAGCGCACTGAGCAATCGGTGAGAAATCGGGTGCATGAGTACGTTTCCTCCTTGGCCAAAGGGCCTTTTCCAAACGTTCTTCTATCGCGGCCGTCGGTGTGTGAAAACCCATATAAAGAAGACACACCGAGGCTCGAAAGCAGTATAGGCTTGCCTGGGTCCGGTGTCAAGCATTCGGAGTTATGCGCAAATGTAAAGGTTATAAACATGTAAAAACATTAGGGTTGCCGGTTTCGTCCACGCATACCGGCGATGTGCAAAGTTCCGTAAGTTTTCTGTTTACTTCCGCTTGCTGCCTGAGGTCGGGCTTAGCCTGTCATCGGCCAGCGCCAGCATCCGCGGCGAGCGCTTAAACGCGAGTATCATCGATATGCCCAGCGCGTATACCACCACCGCCTCGCCCAGGCCAACGCTTAAGATTGTTGGAATCAACAGCACCTCCGCAAGGGTAAAGTGCAGCACCAGCCCGATAATCACGGCATTGCACAGCACGGGAGCCGTGGCTGCCAACCACAGGTTTTTCCGCCAGCGGCGCGTAAGCGCAGCTGCCAGCAGCGTAGCTAAAGTGCCAAAAATTATGTCCCACGGCGTGGCGCTACCCAACAGGTTGGCAATCAGACAGCCCAACGTAAGCCCCGGGATCGCCTGGGGAAAAAGCACCGGTAAAAGCGTAAGTGCCTCGGAAACACGAAACTGCACCGGCCCGTAGCTGATGGGCGCAAAAAGCAGCGTAATCGCCGCATACAGCGCGGCGATCACCGCCGCCAGGGTCAGGTTTCTTACGGAAAACACTTTTTGATTCACGGGGTTCCTCCGTCGTTTAATGGGATTTTCAGCGAGTGTCACGCTTTTTGCGCGGCATTGATCCAGGCTGCCCACACGGCTTCGTTTACGCCGATTGTTACGGCGCTGCCGTTGCGCACGATGGGGCTAACGAGCGCCAGGGGGTCGTTTAACAGCTCGTCCAAGATCAGGCTTTCGGTGGACATATGCGCCACAGGGCGCTCCAGCGCTTTCATGCCGGTACGATCCACCAGCGCGGCTGCGCTGCCCGCGGCTTTGGCGAAAAGCTGCAATTCTCTTTCCCCCGGGCGATGTTTTTTCAAATCTACCGTCTGAAACGGGATGCGCCGTTCTTTGAAAAACCGTTCGGCCTTGAGCACGTCCGGGTTCTTCTTGGAAGCGTAGATTTGGATGTTCATGCGTCGCTCCCGCCCGTTTTACCCAGTTTTTCGCGGATATCCTTACCAATAAATTTTAATATCTTGCACCGGCGCTCATCCAGCAGACGGGAGGTAATTCTTTCGGTGTAACGGGTTTTCAGTTCCGGTATACTCAGGTTGGTGCTGATAATGGTATGCAGTTGGGCATTTTGCCGCTCGTTGAGCAGGTTAAACAGTTGCGTCACCGTAATGTTCTCCATCAGCGGCTCAGTGCCCAGGTCGTCAATCAGTAACAGTTGCGCATCCATCAGCGGGCGCAGGCGTTCGCTGTTGTTTTCAAAATAGGCTTTGCGCATTACATCCAGCAAGCTATAGGCGCTGATGTACTGCACCCCATACCCGCGCTCGGTCACCCGATGGGCGATTGCTTGCAGCAGAAATGTTTTTCCCAACCCGCTCATGCCCGTAAACAACAGATCCGGCACATCGGTGTCCGGGTAAGTATCGGCATAGCGCTTGCAGATATCGTAGTTTCGGCGCATCAGCGACCGCTGGCTTGCAGAGCCGTCATTTTCAAAAAGGTCCTCCCGAAAGTTTTCAAACGTCTGATCCTGCCGCAAGCCCAGCTCCGTGAGCATCCGCTGATTCAACTCGGTTTCAAAACAGAGGCACATATGGCGGGAAGGGTCGTACACGTAGCCCTCATCCCGGCAAAGGGCACAAGTGTAGACCGGTGCCAACGCATCCGCAGCCAGACCGTTTTTAGCAAGCGTATGCGCGATTTTTTCGTTAAAGTCCACCAGCGTAGCACTTAGCCCCACGTTGGCCTGTGGGTCTTTCTTTTCGGGGTACATCGCGTTGCGAAGGCCGCCCATCAGTGCAGCGTGTCGGGCATCGATCAGCGTTTTCAAGCCCGGGCAGTGTTCACAGACAGCGGCCACCTTTTCGTCATACAGGCGAAGGTTTTCCTCCCGCCTGTCGGCGTATTCCCGCTGCAGGCGCAACACCAACTCGTCACGAGTCATAGCGCTTCACCTCTTCGATTTCTTCCGGCGTTAGCCCGACATATTTTTTCGGGTCGTACTCGCGCTGCTCATAGCGCTGCTCGATTACCGTTTTTCCAGGTTTGTTGCCGGCCTTGTACGTTTGCCGGTCGGCCTCCTGCCGCTGCCGGCGCTCATCGCGGGCCGCTTCGGCGGTCGTAATGCCCTTGGCGTGGTAATCGGTAAGAATTTTATCCATAAACGCCATAGGCGACGTTTTATCAGCTGAATAATCCGCGACCAGCTCCAGCACGTCGTCCGTAAAGCCCCACTCGATTCGCCACTTTGCCAGCAACGTCCGATCCGACGGCGTAGGAATCGTTTCGCGGCCCATGTGGGTAAACAGTTCTTTCAGGTAGGTGTTTTGTTCCTGCACCCGCGCAAGGTATTGCTCCACCTCGCGCGCGTCGGTAAGCCCCTTGTCGCTCCAGGCCTGCGCCAGTTCTGTAAGCTTTTCCAGCGACTGGGTTTTTTTCTTGCGGCTGATCTCCCGCGCGGCCAGCACGATGGTTTCGTGGGGCAGGTTTTTACGCATGCCGCGGTACACTTCGCGCACCGTTTCCACGTTCGCGTTTACGGTAAGCCCCGCCGCGCGGAGAACCTCGCGGATCAGCTCGGCTTCGTCCTTTTCGGTTGTCAGCTGTTTGGTAATCTGCTCGGCCGAAGTTTGCTTGCGTTCGGCGCGTTCGCGCAGGCCGCGCAGAATACTGTCCAGATACTTAAAGCTCGGGTCGCCGCCCGTCATCTCGGCGCAGGCAGCTTCCACCGCCTTGGGGGCAAAGCCCCATTCTTTTGTCCATTTCAGGTATAGGTCAATTTCGTCCACCGTAGGCGCGCGAAACTTGCTCATCCGGCGAAGAATATGTTTCGTTCCGTCCCAGGCGGCCTGGCTTCTGGCAAAAAACTGTTCCGCGTCCTCCACGGTCCGTATGTGCCGCTCCGTCAGTTCCACGGCCAGCTTTTGCGCTTCCTTGAAGCTGAAGCTCACCCCGCGTGTGGTCGCCAGGTGCTG
>JADGQP010000046.1 GCA_017881705.1 Christensenellaceae bacterium | reverse complement strand
TAGGTTCGGCTGCGTCTGCCGAAACCCTGAAAATTGACCTGAACAAAGCTACCCTGGATGAATTGATAGCCGCACAAACGGCCATCAGCGACCGCATCAGCGAGCTTCGCGCCAAGGATGCGCCCACGGGCAAAGCCCTGACCTTAACGGGTACGGGCACGGCCATCCGCTCCGGCGTGGAGGTAACGCAGGTGCCCGCGCGCGTGACGGTGGAGGGCGCCGTGAAGGTCACCTTCACCGGCGGCAGCTACGACCAGGTATTCAACACCTGGCAGGCAACCGGTTCCTGCGAAAAACTGACCGAAAGCGCCACGTACGAGCTGCTGGTTGAGGGCGACGGAGATTGGGAAATCTCCATAGAGCCCCTGAAGGACGGCGGCACAATGGCTTGCAGCGGCACCGGCCCGTATGTGTCCGACTTCTTCCCGCTGGCTGGTTCCACCATCGTACATGTTGTGATGGACGCTTCCAAGCTGGACACCTGGAGCGCGAGCCTGTACGCGAGCATCGGCTACCAGTATGAGGGCTTCGACGATTGGACCTATGATACGGTTGTGGGCGACACGGTGTTTACCAACCCGCTGAAGCTGGAAGGCGACGGCATTATAAAACCCGTGAAGGGCCACGATCAGTATTACTGGATTATCGACGTGCCGCTGGGCGGCACATGGGAGATTACCGTGCGTTAACCCTTGGGCTGAAACGCCGGGTATGCGCCCGCCGCGCGGGCGCGTTTTCCGCGGCGCATAAGGCGAGCTTTACGCAGGGCAAACGCGCGTTTTCCAGCCCCAACGCCGCAAGCGCCGCAAACAGCGGAGCATACAGGTACAGGTACCGCGGCCAAACCTCGAAAAGCAATAGATAGATACCCAGCCCCAGCAGCGTAAGCCCCAGCAGCGCCGTCGCCTCCCGCCGGCCGGCGCGTCCCCACAGCGCGAGCAGGCAAAGTGAAAGCATTCCCAGCCACATCGCCTGCAGCAGGGTGTTATAAAGCGCGTTGTACTCCCCTTTGGGGTAATAGACGGCGCGCAGAAAGCGGCTGAGCGCGTCGGTACGGGTGGGCTTGGAAAGCATAAGGTAACTCTGGTTACCGGCCAGCGAGCCATCCGAAAAGGCTTTATAGGCCTTTACCGAAAAGAAAAACACGTTCTGCGCGAAGGTGCGCCCGCTTACCCGTTCCCACGCGCGCTGCAGGTTCGCCTGCCGACGCTCGGCCAGGGTTTTGAAGGACGAGGAGAACGCAACGTCCTGCGGCGAGTGCCCGCCGAAAGTATCCCCGTTCATGCCCAGCATCAGGTAATGGGTTTCGCTCAACTGCTCCTGTGGCTGCGCCGAGCCGGTCAGGTACACGGTCGCCCCTGCCTGCCAAAGTTTGCCCGGCACGGCGCCCAGCAGAATCGCCAGGCATACCAGGCCCACATGCCGCCAGCGTTTACGGTACCATTGCCCGCGCTTCAACGCGCCAACGAGTGTAAGCAATATCAGCGCGATCTCAAAAACCAGCACCGTGGGCTTGATGGACGCGCCGAAGAAACACACCAGCGAGATCGTAAACCACTTGGGAAAAGGGCGCAGGCTGGACAGCCAGACATAGAGCGCTAAAACCGGAAACAGCACGGAAAACGCGTCGGTATACGGCACCGAAGCCGTAAGGGAAAAGGCAACCATGAACGTGCAGAAAAACAGCGCTCCGGCCCGGGCCAGGCGGCTGGCCGTGAGCTTCCAAACACACAATGCGCAAAATACGCATGCCAGGTTGACCATCAGCGCGCTCAGGTAAGGCAGCACCGCGTAGGGCACCGCAAGCCCCAGCTTCTCCGCGGCCCACAGCGGGCAAGTTAGCAGCAGCGTCAGCGGCGCGTTGTTGGGGCAAAGGCGGAAATACGCGCCGTCAAACGGCATCCCCTTGGCAATCAGGCCAGCGGTCTGGTACAGGTTGAGAATATCCCATCCGGGGTAAAACCACACGCCGCGTACAAAAAGCAACTGCGCGCACAACAGCAGCGGAAAATACAAAGCGGGCAGCCACCGCCAGAAACCTCCATGGTACGGGGCGCGCCCCAGCCGCCCGCGCAGCCACGCCAACAGCACGATCCCGCCAAGCGCCGTCGGCAACAACACAAGGTTTTTCAGCAGTGTGTTTTGGGAATATGCGAAAGAGAACGCTCCCTGGCCGAACGTGACCAAACCGAGAACCAGCGCGAAAAACACGCCCGCTACCGCCGAGCATACGGCATACCGGCGTTGGTTCCCTTCCCGGCGCAGTTCCTGTTCCATGATTAAGCACCCATTTTCATTCATTAGGTTCATGGCACGTGACACAGTAATGTACTTTGTTTTCGATGGCGGCTCATGAAAAACCTGCCAGACACGGAAACGGTTAAGGACGCGAGCCGTACGGGGTTAAAACAGCGGTACGGAAGCGAAAGATCACTCGGAAGCCCACCTGCCCCATAGGAGCGTCCAAGTGAAGGGATGCCAAACGGAGGAGCGTGCTCTGTATGTTTATCAGCACAGCGTGGTCCGGCATTGAATCCATCTATCTGTCCGCCGCGTTGATCCTTATGCTGTTCGTTCTGTTTTGGATTGCGCGCAAAGCCAAACGTTTCCGAACGCCGTTTATCCTCATCACGATGGTTATAAACGCAGTTTACCTGGCTTGGCGTATTGGGTATACGCTGCCGTTACGCTACGGCGTCATCAGCGCCGTGCTGGGCATATTGCTGCTGCTGGCCGAAATTATGGGTTATTTTCAATCCGTGGTTTACCGTTCCCTGTTTTTAAAACCCACAAATATTGTGCAGCACACGCTGGCTGAGTGGCCCGAACCTCCTGCCGTGGATGTGCTGATTGCTACTTACAACGAAAGCAAGGCGATCCTGCTTAAAACCATAACGGCCTGCCTGAACCTGGATTATCCGACCGAAAAGATTAATATTTACCTTTGCGACGACGGCCGGCGGGCGGAAGCCCGGGCGCTGTGCGAGGAGCTGGGCGTTCACTATATCACGAGGGACGACAACAAGCACGCCAAAGCGGGCAACATCAACAACGCGCTTGCGCAAACGAACGGGGAGTTCATCGTGCTTCTGGACGCCGATATGCTGCCCAAATCCAATTTTTTGCAAAAAACAATCGGCTACTTTATGGATCCGCAGCTGGGCTTTGTACAAACGCCGCAGGTATTTTATAACCCCGATCCCTTCCAGTTCAACCTTCACCTGAACTACAAGATTCCCAACGAGCAGGATCTGTTTATGCTGGATATCCAGGCCGCCCGTTCCAACTACAACGCGGTGCTCCACGTGGGTACGAACGCCGTATTCCGGCGTTCGGCGCTGGATGCCATCGGCGGCGTGCCTACCGGCACGATCACCGAGGATATGGCGACGGGCATGCTGATTCAGGCGAAAGGCTATCGTACCCTCTTTTTGCGGGACGTGCTGTGCGTCGGCCTGTCGGTGGAAAGTTTCCGCGATCTGATTCGCCAGCGGGATCGCTGGTGCCGCGGCAACATCCAGGTGTCGAAAAAATGGAATCCGCTGACCGTGAAGGGGCTAACCTTAGTACAGCGCATCATTTATCTGGACGGAATGGTTTACTGGTTTTTCGGCGTGCAAAAGCTGATCTATCTGATCTGCCCGCTGATTTACCTGATTTTTGGCACGATCATCCTTACGGCTTCCCCCGAGATGCTGCTGGTGTTCTGGCTGCCGTCCTTCCTGGCATCCATCCTCTCCAATCAGATCCTCAACCCGCGCAGCCGGTCGGTCGCCTGGAGCCATATCTACGAAGTTGCCATGGCGCCCTATCTGGCGTTGGCGGCGCTTTCGGAAGCGCTGTTTTCCAAGCCCCTGCCGTTTCGTGTGACGCCCAAGGGTTTCAGCACCGAAAAGACTACCTTCTCGCTGGGCATGGCGGCGCCGCACCTGGTCATGTTCGGGCTGACCCTGGCGGGTTGGACCGCGGGCGCGCTGCAGTTGGCAGCCGGTATCGAAAACGTATACAGCTTCGGGATCAACCTGGCGTGGTCGGTTTATAACGCGTTCGCGATATTCACAAGCATTCTGGTTTGTGTGGAACGGCCCCGCAAGCGTGTAGCTGAGCGCATCGACGCGGACGAACAGCCCATGCTTATCGATATTGAATGCGACACGGCCTGCAAGATTGAGGATCTATCCGAAACGGGCGTCAGGATTGAGTGCGGGCACATCGACAACGCCCGACAGGCGGGCGATACGGTGCATCTGACGTTCAAGAACATCGGGGAAATTGAGGGAAGGGTAGCCTGGAGAAAGTCGCTGGGACAAAAAACGTTTGTCGGGATCGCCTTTACAAACTATTCGCAACAGACTTATCGTAACTTGCAGAAGTACCTGAACGACCAAAACAAAGGGTACCACGAAAACGATACCCTGCAGTAGCAGCCGGCGTGCCAGCGGAGGAAACGCCGGTTCGTAAGAACGCGGGCGACGGAACACAGCCTTTAAAAGTAAGCGGGGCCGCCGGTAAAACCGGCGGCCCAGACCGCTAATGAACCTGCGACTTTGCTTTGAATGTGGGGTTGTTACGATCCCGACAGGGAAGCATAACCCTGTTTCCCTGCCGGGGCAGTTACGGCAGTAAAATCTAAAACGGTCTGTGCAAAATAAGATGCACGCGTTCTTCTTTCCAATGCAGATTGGCGTATCAATTTGTTCGCAAGTTAAGGGTTCTGTTTATTGTTTTTCTATGAAAATATACTCTTGATTATTTACATTTGTTGCTTACAGTGCTAATATTTGATAAATAATAGAAATGATAATGATAACCAATATGAAAATGTTAATAGAAAAATAAAGGAGATCCATCAAATGAAAAACTTAATTCTTGGGAAAAAAAGAATCATGTCCGTTCTTATGGTGCTGGTGTTACTCGCTGGCCTTACGCCTGGTATCGTATGCGCAGAACCTGTTGCGGCAGCGCAAGAAGCCGTTGTTTCTTCAGCGACAAATGAGGTAAGGTAGAATAAGTTGCGCAAAAAGAAAAAGACAAGGTTTGCAGGCTTCTGGTAGAATGAAGTTACCACACAGCATTCTGAGAGGAGCAAGCAAACCATGTCTGAGAAAATTGTACAGTTCAACGAGGAAGTAATCAAGGGGCAAATCAAAGAATTAGTCCGTGGGAGCGTAGAAGAAACACTAAACGATCTGCTGGAAGCCGAGGCAGAAAAACTGACGCAGGCAGCTCGTTATGAGCGCAGTGAAGAACGGCAGGGCTATCGCAGCGGTCACTACAACCGCAACCTCACTACGACTTCCGGCGATGTCAAGCTGCAAGTGCCTCGACTCAAAGGGATTTCTTTTGAAACCGCAATCATTGAGCGGTATCGCCGCCGAGAGAGTAGCGTAGAAGAAGCGCTTATCGAGATGTACCTGGCAGGCGTCTCTGTCCGGCGGGTGGAAGACATTACTGAGGCACTGTGGGGCAGCAAGGTATCGCCTGCCACCATTAGTGAACTGAACAAGAAAGCATACGTCCATATTGAGGACTGGCGGAACCGCCCCTTACAGGGCGGTAAATACCCTTACGTCTATGTGGATGGCATCTATCTACGCCGTAACTGGGGCGGCGAGTATGAGAATGTAGCGGTTCTGGTCGCCATAGCAGTAAACGAAGATGGGTACCGTGAGGTGCTGGGCGCGGCCGAAGGGATGAAAGAGGACAAGGCCAGTTGGGTGAGCTTCTTTCAATGGCTCAAGGGACGTGGGTTGAATGGCGTGAAACTTGTTGTTGGGGACAAATGTATGGGAATGCTGGAAGCGGTTGGCGAGGTCTTCCCGGACGCGAAATACCAGCGCTGCAAAGTTCATTTTTATCGCAACGTGTTCTCTGTAGTTCCCCGATCCAAGATGAAGCTAGTTGCAAAGATGCTCAAAGCGATTCATGCACAAGAGAGCAAGGCTGCTTCCCGTGCGAAAGCGAAAGACGTGGTTGCCGCACTGAAGGAAATGAAGCTGAAGGAGGCAGCCAAAAAGGTAGAAGAAAGCATTGAGGAAACCCTCACCTATGCTGATTTCCCCTCCGAACATTGGACTCGTATCCGTACCAATAATGTGATTGAACGGCTCAACCGCGAGATCCGCAGAAGAACCAGAGTGGTCGGCTGCTTCCCAGACGGAAACTCTGCACTCATGTTGGTCTGCGCCAGGCTTCGGCACGTTGCCGGTAGCCAGTGGGGCAACAAGAAGTATATGAATATGAAGCATCTGGAGGTCGCCTGCGAAGAGGTTTCAGTAACTGGTTAAACTGTTACCAGCGGAGTCTGCAAACCTTTTTGCGCATAATTCTTGACACTACCTGAACAGTTGGTTAGCATATCAAATTATATCTCGCAACAACCCTTGATATATCAACATTTTCCACACTCCCAAAATATAAATCATCACCTACGAAGTGCAGTACTTCGTAGGTGATCGATGGTACACC
>JADGQP010000004.1 GCA_017881705.1 Christensenellaceae bacterium | reverse complement strand
GTTATCTGGGCTGCAAAAATAAAAAGGGTCTGGTTGCGCTTTATTACTACATGAGCTACACGATCACCAACCGCTTTTTCCAATACGCCAAAAGCCGCATCGGCATCAACTGTGTCATCGGCGGCACCGGGTTCGCGGTACGCGCGAACTACCTGGAAAATCGCGGCGGTTGGACGGCCATGTCGCTTACGGAGGACTTTGAGCTGCAAGTGGAGGCCACCTGCGAAGGCAAGCGCATTTTGTGGAACAACAACGTACGCATCTACGACGAAAAGCCCACCTTCTGGCGGGCAAGCCTGCGGCAGCGCATCCGTTGGGCGCAGGGGCACTGGTTTGTCTGTTTCAAAAACACGACCCGTATTTTTCGCGCACTTCGGGAAAAACGCATCGGTTTTGGCGAATTTTTAAGCACATTCCTGTATGTGTACAGCCTGACGCCCTTTATCATCCTGGTGATTCAGCTTGTGTTGGGCTTTGTTTTGCAGATTTTCACCTGGACGGGGCTGGTGCCGTCGGGCAGTACCGCCATTACCTTCCACGATTGGATTATCGTCAACTACCCAAGTATGCTCGTCTTTCTGTACACATTTATCTTGCTGTTTTATGTGGCGGATTGGCTGGACAACAACCAGCGTTTTACGCCGCTGTCGCTGGTAAGGAACGTCGTCAGCCTTGCCCTGAACACGGTAATCGTGGCCGTCGCGCAGGTGTGGGGGTTGTTCCGTTTCCGCTACCAGAAGGTTTGGGTTAAAACCACGCATAAGATCAACGCGGCGCATGAAGGCTGCCTGTATAACCCGTGTACGGACACAGCCGGCCAGAACCTGAACTCACCGGAAAACAGCTTTCCCGTTTGAAGCGAGGCTTGATATGGCAAACAAACGCGGTGTTCCCTTGCCCACTCCGCGGGAGCGCGCGGCAAGCGCGCCACGTTTTAACGCGCCTTGCGCCCGGAGGTACCGGGATTTTGAACAGATAACCCTCCGCGTCCGGCTGGGCAGGGCGTTTGTCGCGTCCGGCCTGCCGGGCGCTTTGTTGTATACATTGCTGTCGGGAGCGTAACCGTGGGTTCGGGCGCTTCTGTATCAACAGGAAAGGGTGGAAGCGATGCGGTATTGGATCGTCGGGGCGGGACCGGCCGGCTGCGCGTTGGCGCGAGTGCTTGCGGAAAGCGGAAATGCCGACGTAACGGTTTTAGAAAGCAGGGCGCAGGTGGCTGGCAACGCCTACGATGAGCCGGACGCTGCGGGCGTGCTGGTGCACCGCTATGGCCCCCATATTTTCCACACGAAAGATGCGGCCGCGTATGCGTTTTTAAGCCGTTTCACCGATTGGTACCCGCTGGAACACAAGGTGCTGGCGAGCGTGCACGGCCAGCTTGTGCCCGTACCGTTTAACCTGCTGTCCCTGCGCATGACCTACGCCGCACCGCGCGCCGCGGAAATGGAAAAAAGCCTTACGGAGGCGTTTGGCGCGGGCGCGCGCGTAAGCATACTGGATCTGCTGGCGCGTACGGAGCCGGAACTAAACGAGCTGGCTCAATATGTGTACGAGAATGTCTTTCGCTTTTATACCCTTAAACAGTGGGGCGTGGCGCCCGACGCGCTGGACCCCGCCGCCATGGCGCGCGTGCCAGTGATCGTAGGCGAAGATTGCCGCTATTTCCAGGACCCGTACCAGGGAATGCCCGCGGATGGCTATACCGCCTTGTTTGAACGTATGCTTGACCATCCGCGCATTCATGTGGAGCTGAACCGTAACGCCTGCGAGCGGTTTACGCTGGAAGGCAGCGAACTGCGGCTGGACGGCGATCTTTGCCGGGAGCCGGTCATCTATACCGGCGCGCTGGATGAGCTGATGGGGTATCGGCTGGGGCGGCTGCCCTACCGGACGCTCGATTTTCAGTTTGAAACCCTGCCTGTTGACAGTTACCAGCCCGTGGGCGTGGTGAACTATACCGTGGACGAACCCTATACCCGCATCACGGAGTTTAAAAAGCTCACAGGGCAGCAACTTCGCGGGGTTACGACCATCGCGCGGGAATATCCGCGCGCCTGCCGCGAGGGGGATATCCCCTATTACCCGATCCCCGAGCGTGAAAGCGGGGAGCGCTACGCGGCCTACCGCGCGCAGGCAGACAAATGTAAAAATCTGACGCTACTGGGTCGTTTGGCGGAATATAAGTACTATAATATGGATACGATCATCGGCCGTGCGCTGGAAACAGGGCGCGCGCTGCTGGGGCGCGGCTGATATACGCGCCCGCCGGGGATTCTATTCCAGCAAGGAAAGGGTTTGGCCATGAAACTGCTTACGGTAACCGTACCCTGTTATAACTCGGCCGCCTATATGGAGCGCTGCGTCGATTCACTGCTGCCCGGCGGCGACGCGATGGACGTGGTGATTATCGACGACGGTTCCACGGATGAAACCGGCGCCATCGCGGACCGTTACGCCGCGCGCTGCCCGGGCATCGTGCGGGTGATTCATCAGCCCAACGGCGGGCACGGCGCGGGCATCAACCAGGGCTTACGCAACGCGCTGGGTCTCTATTTCAAGGTCGTGGATTCCGACGACCGGCTGGATAAAGAATCGCTGCTTGCGCTGCTTGGCGTGCTGGAGCGCTATTCCGCCCCGGATAACCAGATTGACCTGATCGTGAACAATTATGTGTACGACCAGACCGGCCACGAAGCGGTGTTTTCAGTTAACTACCGCGTAGCCATGAAGCCCGACCAGGTGCAGACCTGGGAAGAAATGCGCCGTTTTCCGGTACATAAGCAGTTTATGATCCACTCGCTGGCCTACCGCACCCAACTGCTTAGGGATATACCGCTTGTGCTTCCCGAGCATACTTTTTATGAGGACAATCTTTACATCTACCAGCCTTTGCCCTATACCAAGCGGGTATATTTTCTGGATCGCCCGCTATACGGTTATTTCATCGGCCGTGCCGATCAATCCATCGCCGAGCAGAATATTTTGCGCAGGCTCGACCAGATCAGCCTGATTACCGAGCAGGTGGCCACCACCTATACGCTCAAGCAGCTTAAAGCTCTGCCAAAAACCCTGTGCGGGTACATGATCAACAACTGCGCGGGTCTGCTGGCGACCACGTCCGCGCTGCAGTTTATTAAGAACACGGAGGAAAGCCTGGCCATGAACCAGCACATGTGGAAAGCGATCCGTGATTTTGATGAAGATTTTTACCAAAAATTGCGCCATCATCCCCTTGGCTACGTGGCTTCGCCACAGGGCGAAACCGGCCGGCGTACGCTGGTGGGCGGTTATCGTTTCGTACGGAAGATCATTCGCTTCTAAGCGGCAATCAGGCTCCCGCCGAAGGTCGACGCATGGTGTATGGCTACGACCGACCGACGCCGCCCAGCCGCGGCAGAAGCGAAAGGGGCATTTCGCATGATTCGGCAGCAGATTGTGGAGCAGATTGTTCAGGCTTATCAAAAACTGGGTGTACCCATTACCCGGGAACAGAATGCGGACGTGGAAATTCACGCCGAGTTTCTCAACGCCGGCTGGAGCATCGGCCGCAAAAAGTTCGTCTACGACGCGTTTATATTGGCCAATGAGGAGGAGCAAACCGTTTATCTGTGGCAGAAAACCACCGAAAGCGGCGGCGGCCTTTCGTTTGGCAGCGAGTCGGAGAGTTCCGTCCAAACAGGTGCGACCCTGTTTCGCAAGGTTCGGTTGGTTCAGTATGGGCCGGAGGGGAAAACCGCGGAGTTGAACGTGAACCTGGGCGAACTTGCCAGCATTGCCGAAACTGCCGCCAAACAAAACGGCTGGAAATTCCGAAGCGTCCTGCGTCAGGAAAAGGCACGATATCCAAAAAATCCATAAGCGTCACGCTGTGTAACAGCAGATTGAACCGTGTTATGGCTGAAACATCCTACGCGAAGAATCGAAAAACAATTCAGGCAACCTGTTCTTGCTACTGAAAAAGCCGCGGCGCATATGCGCTGCGGCTTTTCTTTTTCAGGGTCAAGCCTTCGTCTTGGGCTGGGTTTCTTTTCCGAGGGACGGCTTTGCGCCGTTAGCGGTCGGAACAGGTTTGCCATCCTTGCCTAACAACGGCTTTTTGGAAGCCTCGGGACTGTTGTTCGTTTTCATGCCAAACCCTCCTTCCGTGATGGTGGGGAGGTTGAACCTCTCAACATTCACGGAACGAAGCATAGTTTTATAAAGTGACGGTTGGGTGAAAACGATATGACCATACGATTAACAATCGCCGCTGCGCAGGCCCGCCGCCCCGCGCGCGCGGCGCGCGGGCAGCTGCGCAAGCACGATGCCGCACAGCATCAGCCCGCAGCCCAGCAATTCGCGGGAGGTCAGCAGTTCGCCTAAAATCAGCCATTGCGCTACCACCGCGAAAACGCTCTCCAGGCTCATCAGCAGCGAGGCGACAGTCGGGCTGGTGTCCCGCTGGGCTACGATTTGCAGCGTGTAACCCAGGCCGCCGCTCAGCACACCCGCGTATAAAAGCGGCACCCAGCCACGCAGCAGCGAGCTGAAAGTAGGGTGCTCGGTAAAAAGCATGACCACCGCGCACAATGCCGAAGTAACGAAAAATTGCAGGCAACTCATGCGCACACAATCGGTCTTGGGAGAAAAATGGTCGATCAGCAGAATATGCGCGGTATAGGCGACCGCGCCCAGCAGCAGCTCCGCGTCGCCCGCATCCACGGTGAACGCGTTGGTGACGCAAAGTAAAAACAACCCCACCATGCAAAGCCCTACCGCGAACCACACGGTACGCCGTACGGTGCGCTTGAAAAACAGGCCGCTGATGGGTACCAGCACAATGTACAGCGCCGTTACGAAACCCGCCTTGCCCGCCGAGGTATCCCGAATGCCCAGCTGCTGCAGGGTGGAGCCGAAAAACAGCGCCACGCCGCAGCATACACCGCTTACCAGCAGCATGCGCTTCTGCGCGGGTGACATATCCCGAAACGCTTGCGAAGCGCCCGCGCGGGGTTCCTCGCCCGTGTGGGCGCGTTTGCGCTGCAGCACATCCAGCAGGCGGATGCTGGGCAACAGCACCAGCGCGGCAATCAGCATCCGCGCGGCTCCGAAGGTGAAGGGCTCCATGGTATCCATGGCCACATCCTGCGCCACAAAGGCCACGCCCCAGATCATCGCCGTAAGAAGCAGCAGCAGGTTGGCGCGAATCGATTTACTCATCTCAGCGGTTCCTCTTTCCGGACAAGGTTCGGACGGGCGGCGGTTCGCTCATGGAAAAGGCGCGTCCGCGGGCGCGCCTGAAGATTAAACGTTCCTCTACCTACGGCTTCAGCGTTCCGCCCTGATCCAGCGTCGTAATCTGCCCCACGCGGCGGGCGTGGCGTTCGCCGTCGAACTGGGAGGTGAGCCAAACGCGAAGGATCATCTTGGCCAGTTCGCTGCCCACCACGCGCGCGCCCAGCGCTAGCATGTTCGCGTCGTTATGCTCCCGGCTCATCTTGGCGGAATAGCAATCCGAGCAAATGGCGCAGCGGACGCCGCGTACCTTGTTGGCCGCGATGCCGATGCCCACGCCGGTGCCGCACATGACGATTCCCCGGTCGCATTCCCCGCTGGCTACGGCGCGCGCCGCAAGCTCCCCATAAACGGGATAGTCCACGCTCTCGCGGGTAAACGTTCCGAAATCTTGATAAGGGAGGCCCATTTCTTCCAGCACGGCGATAACGTGAGGTTTCAGGTCGATACCGGCGTGGTCGCAACCGATGGCGATCATAGCGCTGCGCTTCCTTTCGGTACAGAGTGCGGACTTGCCCACAATATTGGCTTGCCCGCGATGTGGGCTGGTCCGCGGCTTTTCGTCCCTTATTATAACATGGCGGGTCGGAGGGAACAACCGCGCCGGACGAAAAGCCTTTGTTTTTCACGGGTTTTTTCGCGTGCAGAAGCAAGTTTCGCCGCCCCGCATACGCCGGACGAAAACGGACCTGTTGACGAGGTATACTGACAGCATGGAAATGCGGGCAGGGACTTCCGCAAACGGCAAGGGATTCGCGGTAGGCTCACGGCGCCTATTGCGCCAGCATCGGAATACGGCACCTTTACGCCGTACACCCAAATCAACCGGCCTCACCCGAACCCGCCCTATGCCGGATCTTTCCCCCCTGCCCCCGGGCGCGCGCACACCCCCGCGCGCCCCGTTTCCATCCACCGTTTCAGAAAGGCGGCGCGGTTTTTACAGTCGCCGTCTTTCCATAGGCTGCCGTAATACTATTTCAAAACCTTAACGCTTCCATCTCACGGTGATTTTGCTCTCTGGCTTCGTCGCGAAGTCTTGCCGTAGCCCCGCTACGCCTTCGACTCCGCTCCTCGTCAGAAAACAAAATCCCTCGCGAGCTATGAAGCATTAAGAATTTGAAATAGTATAAGTTGAAGGGAGCGTGTGAACATCGACTGGCAAGCGCTTCAAACCGAGTATCTGCAAACCGGGATCGGCCTTGACCGGCTGGCGGAACGGCATGGCGTGAAACGCGCCGAGCTTCGCAGACGGGCCGCGCTGGAAGGCTGGACGGCGCTGAAAAAGGCGCAAAGGTTGATCGCCATCGCATCCGTAACGCAGGAGAATCCGCCGATGAATGCGGCGCTCCTCACCGACGCTCAGAGGCTGGAGCAGCTGAAAACCATCCGCGACAGACTGACCATTCAGCTGGAACGTGCGACAGGGCAACTGGACAAACAGGTGCTGCTGCATAAGCGCAAAAGGCGGGAAATGATCTACGACGACCCGCTGGGCAAGGGCAAACCCGTGGAAGAAACAGTGGAGGAGAACGTGCTGCTGGAAGTAGTGGACGCGCCCGTGAACAGCGCCAGCCTCCAACGCTTGAGCGCGGCACTGAAAACCCTGCGCGAAATCACGCAGGCCGACCAGGGCGACGGGCGCGGCACGGAACTGGTGGCGGAACTGATGCGTAAGCTGGATGAAGAAGCCGCAAGGGAGGAGCCCTGATTACCGATGTTAAGCGAAAAGCAGCGCGAATATCGCCGCAGCGCCACCCGGGTATGGAACGTGAAAACCGGCGCCACACGCTCCGGCAAGACCTACGGGGATTACTTCCTTTTACCCGGGCGATTGTTAAGCGGGCGCGGATGCGAGGGGCTCAACGTGATTTTGGGCAGCACGCGGGGCACGATTGCCCGCAACCTGCTTGAGCCGATGCAGACAATTTACGGCCAGTCGCTTGTGGGGGATATTCACGGCGACGGCGTGGCTGTGCTGTTCGGCCAGCCCTGCCATTGCCTGGGCGCGGATAGCGTTCGTCAGGTAAACCGTCTGCGCGGCTGCAGCGTCAAGTATTGCTACGGCGACGAAGTCACCACCTGGCACCCCGACATGTTCGAAATGCTCAAGAGCAGGCTGGACAAGGCATACAGCCGTTTCGACGGCACGTGCAACCCCGCTGGGCCTACGCACTGGTTCAAGCGTTTTCTGGATCAGGGTGGGGAATCGCTGTACCAACAGGCCTACACCATCGACGACAACCCTTTCAATCCCCCGCAGGTGGTGGAGCGCATGAAAAGGGATTACGCCGGTACCGTGTATTACGACCGTTACATCCGCGGGCTGTGGGTGGCGGCGGAGGGCGCGGTGTACCGCCTGTTTGCGGACGATCCCGGGCGCTTTGCCATGGACGCGACCGAGCTGCCCGCCCACCCGCTGTGCACGGCGACCCTGGGCGTGGATTTCGGAGGCAACGGCAGCGGCCACGCGTTTTGTTGCACAGGCTTTACGCGCGGGTTTTCCGGCATGATTACCCTGTGCGAGTGGTACCACAAGGGCGAGATCACCCCCGAGCGACTGGAAACCGCGTTTGCGGATTTCGCGCGCGATTGCGCGGTGCGTTTTGGCGCGCATACCGCGTATTGCGACAGCGCCGAACCCACGCTGATTCAGGGCCTGCGCGCCGTATGTCTGCGGGAACGGCTGCCTATGGAGGTTCGCCGCGCGCGCAAAGGGCGGATCAACGACCGCATCCGCTTCTTATGCCGCATGATGGCAGGCGGGCGCTACCGGCTCCTTGGCGCCTGCCCGCATACGCGCGAGGCGCTGACGACCGCCCTGTGGGACGCACGCCACCCCACGCAGGACGTGCGCCTGGACGACGGTACCACCAATATCGACAGCCTGGACGCGCTGGAATATTCCTTTGAGCCGTACATGGAAGAAATGTCGGCAATGGTATAGGAAGCTCCCGCCGCCGCGAGTGAATCCTTCCCTGCGGTAAAAAACAAAGGAGGCATACGATGGACAACGGAATCATCCTCCGGTATCTGGAACGTATGGGCTACCAAACGCCCGCCGCGTCGTACACGGCGCATATCCGCGAATATCTGGCCTGGTACCGCGGATACGTGAGCGACTTTCACGATTATGCCGTGCGTGTGGGCACATCGCGCCGCACGCTTACCCGCTACCACCTGGGCATGGCTAAAACCGTTTGCGAGGATTTCGCCACCCTGCTGCTTAACGAAAAGGTGCAGATTCACGCCGACGGTTTTCCGGAGCTTGGCGACATCCTGACCCGCAACGCGTTTATGGAACGCGCCAACCGCCTTGTGGAATGGACCATGGCGCTTGGCACCGGCGCGCTGGTGGAGTTTCCGGACGCGCAAGGCCTGCCGACCATCGATTATATCCGCGGCGATCTGATTTTCCCCTTAAGTTGGGAAGGCGACCACATTACCGAGTGCGCTTTCGGCAGCCGCCGCGTGCTGGGTATGGGCAAAGGCGCCGCGGAAGGGTATTACGTGCAAATACACGCCCGCGACGTGCAAGGGTATGTAATTCGCAATGTCTGGCTCAATGACGAAGGGACGGAGCTTCCACCACCGGAGGGCGTGCTGCCGGTTACCCAACCCTCGCCGGTGCCGCTGTTTCAAATTCTTCGGCCCAACATGGTCAACGCTGTCGAACCCGACTCGCCTATGGGCATGAGCGTGTTCGGCATGGCGATTGACCAGCTCAAGGCTGCCGACCTGGTGTTTGACAGTTACGTAAACGAGTTCGTGCTGGGCAAAAAGCGTGTGATGGTGCCCCAATCGCTGGCCAGCATCGAAATGCAGAAGGACGGGGCCATTCAGCCGATTTTCGACCCAAGCGACGTGCTGATCTACGTTTACCAGCAAAGCCAGGACGGCGCGGACGAGCTTAAACCGCTGGATATGTCGCTTCGGGCCGCCGAGCATGAAACGGGCCTGCAGCGCATGATGGATCTGCTGTCCAAAAAGTGCGGCCTGGGCACGGGGCGCTACCGTTTCGACGGTGCGGTCGCGCGCACGGCCACCGAGGTAATCAGCGAGCAGAGCGATCTGTTCCAAAGCCTGAAGCGCAACGAAAAGCCGCTGGAACGCGCGCTGTGCGGCATGGTGAACGCGCTCAGCTGGCTCACGGGCGGGCCCGCGGAGGTGAAAGCCACCGTGTCGTTTGACGATTCCGTGATTGAGGACGTCAACGCCGCCGCGGATCGCGCCCTTCGGCTGGTCGCGGGTGGGCTGAAAAGCAAAAAGCGCGCGATTATGGAACTTGCACGCTGCTCGGAAGCCGACGCGCAAAAGCAGCTGATGGAGATCGAGGCGGAAAGCCAGGGCGCGCCCTATCCCACCGAGCCCGAAGCCGCGTCCGCTGAAAGCCCCTGCACGGACGCGTCGTTCCTGGGCGACTGAGCGCCCCAACAACCCTGGAAAACACGCTGCGATATCCCGTATCGCGGCGTTTTTCAACCCCGTAACGGGCGACGGCCCGACGCGGCTTTCCCAGCGATCCCACGCCGCCGCGTAAGCCACGTAAGAGGTTCAAAAACGGAATCTATCGCCGACGGGCGTTAAACGGAGGTAAACCAGATGGTTCAAACCCTGACGCAAACCTGTTTGCCCGTGCGTGGCCCGGGCGACAGCCCCGCCGCCGCACCCGAAAAAGACACCGACACGCAAACCACCGCCGAACCCACGCAAACCGAGGACGCCGCCGCTTCCGAAGCCTTAAAGGGCACGCTGCTCAAGGCCGTGGAAGACCGCACGCGCCGTGCCCAAAGCAGCGTGGTGCGTTCCATGGCCGAGCAAAACGGCGTACCGGAAGAAACGCTTACGGAGCTGCTGAACCAGGCGCGCGCCGAGAAGGCGACCGAACTGCCGCCGGAGTTTCAGCAGCGCATGGACGAAGCCGCCGCGGCTGCCGCCCTGAAACTGAAAATGGCCGAGGTGAAAGCTGTAGGCGCGGAAATGGGGCTGGTGGACACGGAAGTCGCGCTGCAGCTGATCGACCCCGAAACGCTCACAGTGGCGGACAACGGCGAAGTATCGGGCGTTCGGGAGGCGCTGGAAAGCCTGAAGCAGCGCAAAGGCTACCTATTCGCCCCGCCCATGCGCGCCGCCTGGGCGCAGCGGGTATCCGCGGGCGGCGCGCCGCCGCTAAGCGGCGTGGAGGAAGCCTTCTACCGCAAAAACCCCGCACTTCGCAAGTGACCCAAAAATATAACAGGAGGAAGAAAACGCTATGGCACATGAATTGCAGGAACGTTACAGCGACCTGGTGCTGGCCAAGCTCCGTAGCGAGCTGGTGCTCAAAGACGGCGTGGTTTTCAACAACGATTACGACGGTGATCCCGCGGCGGGCGCGGTAAAAATCCCCACCCGCGACGACGAGGTAGCCGCCAGCGATTACGACCGCGCCACCGGACTGGCGCCCATTACGGGCAACACCGCCTATACCACGCTGCCCATCAACCGCGACAAGGCCGTAAACGAGATTATCGACGGTTACGAGGCTTCCGCCGTACCCGACAGCCTTGTGGCCGAGCGGCTGGATAGCGCGGGTTATTCCCTGGGCCGCGCCATGGATATGGACGGCGCTAGCGAACTGCTGGGCGCGGGCACGCTGGTAGGCGTACCCTCCGTGGACAAGGACACCGTTTACGGCATCCTTGTGGAACAGCGCACCCGCATGAGCAAGGATAACCTTCCCGCCGCGGGCCGCTACGCCCTGTGCACGCCGGACGTGATTGCCGCGGTGGTGCGCAGCCCCGAGTTTACGCAGGCTTCCAGCCTGGGCGATGAGGTGAAGCAATCCGGCGCCATTGGCCGAATCGCGGGCTTCAACGTGATCGAGTTTAACGACGATACCCCCAACCTCGCCATGATCTGCGGGCATCCGCGTTTCGCCACCCGTGTGAACGCCTGGCAGGCACCCGTACGCCTGCAAAGCCTGGACGGCAGCGGCAAGTATATCGGCGCGTCCGCCGTGCAGGGCCGCATGGTATACGCGCACAAGGTGCTGCGCCAGAAAGGCGTGCGCTGCGTATTCGCCCCCAATTTCATCAGCCTTGCCACCGCCGCGGGCGCCGCGAGCGGCTCCACCGTGCTCACCCTGAGCGATTCCAGCGCTGCCACGGCTTATAAATACACCCGTAACCCGTCCGCGCGCGCCGCTTACGGCACCGCCTACGCGGGTACGGCGCTGGTAAGCGGCACCACCGAAATCGCCGCCGCAGCCGGAGACGTGCTGGAAGTGGCAGGCCTGAAGGATAACAAGGTGGTATCCGTGGGCTATATCACGCTGAGCGCCCAGAACCTGAAGGCGTAAAGCCATGAACCTGAGCGCCGAAACGTACCTGGCCGTTACCGGCGAACTCGCGCCGGAGGATTTTCCGGCCTGCCTGACCCTTGCGCAAAGTATGCTGGACGCGCGTACCCTCTGCTTTTACGCGGATAAAGACGAAGCGGCGCTGCCCGCGCTGATCACCCGCGCGCTGACCCGGTACCTGGTGTACCAAACGCAGGCGACGAGCCTCGCTGGCGGCGTCGCGGGCGTAATGGAGACGCCGCAGCAAAGCGGGAGCCTGGGCAAGTACAGCTTCGTGGGTGGCGTGGGCGGCAGCGCCCATTGCCCCGCGGCGGCGGCCCTGTTGCCCCTGCTGGTGAGTTACGCGCGTTGCGACTGATTTCGTCTCCGCTGCCCCGTTGCATATCTCTGCATTCCCTTTGCGAGGCTCCGCCGAAAGCGCGGAGCCTCGCGCCCCGTTATGGAAAGGAGGCGCCAAAATGCGCCCCATCCCGCGCGCCCTGTTAATCCACGCCGCGACCCTCGCGCAGGCGACTATGGATGAAAACGGCAGCGAAACCCTGACCATGCTTGCGCAGCTGCGTAACGTGCGCGTGGAGGCCGATAGTTCGGAAACGCTTACCAATGACGATACGCAGCCCAGCCGGTCCGCCCTGCTGCTCTACGACGCGCACAACAGCCAGCCTCGCGGCGTTGCGTTCGCGCCGGGCCAGCGTGTTGTGTTTAGCGGCGTGCGCTACCGCGTACAGGCCGTGGAAGAACTCTGCGATGGGCGACGGCTGCACCATGTGGAACTGAACCTTTGCGAATAACCCCACGGAGGTGAACCCCATGTTTCGGGCTACCTTCCAAACCACCCTGCAGCCTGACGGCGTGCTGAACGGGATGAAATGCCGTATCAAGGCGCGCTACGCGGACGTTTCCACCCTTGTCCTGGCTGATTGCAACCGTTACGCGCGCGACGACACCGGCCGTATGATTGCCAGCTCCTACGCCGCCAGTAACTCAAACGTCGGCCGGCTGGTATGGAGCACGCCGTACGCCAGC
>JADGQP010000045.1 GCA_017881705.1 Christensenellaceae bacterium | reverse complement strand
CGGGTCATCAGACTCGCCTCGCGTGGCAGTTCCCCCGCGGCGGAATGGATACAGGTGGTTTCCAGCGCCTCCTCGTAGGACAGCGGCGGCAGTATCCCCGGCAGACAACGCGCCAACATGGTCTTACCGCTTCCGGGCACGCCCACCATCATCAGGTTATGCCCGCCCGCAGCCGCCACTTCCAGCGCCTTGCGCGCGATTTTTTGACCCCTCACAAATTTCAGGTCGCTTTCGGTTTCCTGTTCCTCCAGCAATTTTTCATAGGGTATCTGTGTCAGCGGCTGTATCGGGTGTTCCCCCGTCAGGTGCTCCACCGCTTCCCGAAGCGTGCGTGCCGGGTACACGCGCAGATCGCCCAGGCATTCCACCTCGCGCGCGTTGCCTTCCGGCAGCACAATCTGCCGCAAACCAGCCGAGCGCGCCGTTAGCACCATCGAGAGCGCGCCATGGATGGGCATCAGCTCCCCGTGAAGCGAAAGCTCGCCTAACAGCAGCGTTTGCGTAAGTTCCGAAAAATCCGCCGGTTTTTGCGCCGCCAGCAGCGCCACCGCAATAGCCAGCTCAAGGCTGGTGCCTTCTTTACGCACATCCGCCGGCGCAAGGTTCACGATCAGCTTTTTCATCGGCCAGGGATAGCCGCTGTTCTGGATGGCCGCATGGATACGGTCGCGGCTTTCCTTCACGGCTATGCTTGGCAGCCCGACCACGTCGAAACCGATCAGCCCGTTGCTGATACAGGCTTCCACCTCCACCAAAAAACCGTGAACGCCCTCCAGCCCGCCGGAAACGGTTCTAGCCAGCAAAAGCAACCCTCATTTCTGCCGCCCGGGTTAATAGTATAGCTTGGAAAACCATTTAAGCCAATCCAGGTACCAGGTTGGCGTCAACAGGCCGGACGCGTACGGGAAGAACATGGCGAAAAACACCGCCGACAGGATCACGTAGATTACCAATGCGCGTGTTTTCCATTTGGAGTCGCGCAGCAGGTTGAAAATAAACATTGTCGCCAGAATGATAAACGGAACGCTGGCAAAGTAATGGTACATGTACATGGAGCGCGGCACCAGCACCCACGGCAGGTACTGCGCGCAGAAACCCACAACAATCACTGGCAACGTCAAATCCCCGTCGCCCTGCCTGAGGCGCAGCCCGCCGCGGAAACTCAGGTATTTGCGAACGAGCAGCGCAAACACGATGACCATGCACAGCGCGCCAACGTAGTAGATCAGCGGGTTGCCCATGCACATAATGGTGCTGGCCCAGCCCGCGGGCTCAAACTTATCCTGGTTAAACCACATTGGCTTGAGAATCAGCGGCCATTGCCACCAGGGTGAATAGAACGGGTGATCCATCCCCAAGCCCGGTGTGCTTTGGTAGTCGTACATGCTGATTTGTGCCTTCACGATCCGATCGATTGTCACCGGCCCCGTCGGGGACAGGTACGGAATGTAGCTCAGGTAGTAAATCAACGCCGGTATGGCGACGAAGAAGAGTACACAGCACCCACAGGTAACCAGAATACGCTTAATCGTCAGTTCACGCGCCCAGACCGCGCGCAGTTTCTGCGCGGGCGAAAGACCATGGTCCGTATCCACATCGTAGGCTACGAGTCCCGTGCGGAACTGCCGGTAAATCGCCACGAGGAACAGCGCTGCCAACCCAACTGCCGAATACAGCCCGATCCACTTGCTGGCGATGGACAGCCCCATAAACAGCCCGCTCAGCGCAAGGGGTACCAGCGTACGCAGGTAAGCGCTGTTCCACACGCGCGGCTTTGTACGCGCGGTTACGCCCATAGGCAGGGCGTACACGTCCGTTTGCAGGTAACGCGTCATGCACAATACCGATAAGAGGATAAACAGCACAGGGAAGCTGTCGATGGTGGCGATGCGGGTTTGCGTAAAATGCATCAGATCCAGCGAAAACAGAAGCATCGCAAACGTTGCCATATCGCGCCGTTTGGTCAGCTGTTTGGCCAGCAGGTACAGCGCGGGCAGCATCAGCACGCCCGTCAGCGCGCCCATGAAGCGCCAGCCAAAAGGCGTCATGCCGAAAATGGCGATGCCTACCGACATAATCAGCTTGCCCAGCGGCGGGTGCGTGGTTTCATACGGGGCGATTCCGTGCAGGTGTTCGTACGCCGTGCGTGCGTGGTAAATTTCGTCAAAATACGTGCCGTTAAACCAGCCGGGCTCGCCTTCCAGCGTATCCTGCTCGTCGATCAGGTTTTCGGGCGGTTTGCCGGTTTCCAGCACATCCTTGGCGCCGGTATGCGATACGAGGGTAAGCGGTATAGTCTCGCCCGTTTCGGAGCGCAGCAGGACTTCCCAAAGGTTCAGGCCGGCGGTATCGGCGTTGATCCGCAGGTATTTGCCCGTAAGCCACAGCAAATTATCGGAATTGTTATCGCTGTAGGTTACGTTGCCGTCGCTGTCGGTGGCGCTGGTAACGGCGTAGTTCCAGCGGTAACACAGCCCTTCGCGCATCTGGCAGGGATACTCCTGCGACCAGGTAACGCCGTCGGAACTGACAGCCACGGAAAAATCGTTGTAGCTGACGCCCGCGTAGTACAGAAGTTTGAATGTCTGCGCCTGGTTAAGCTCCAGCACCACCTGCTCGTTATCGGCGGTGGCGACCCACGCGGTTTGCGGAGCCTTAAAACTGCCCAGGTTGGTAAACGTAAGCGCCGAATACAGCACCATCGTTACGCCCATAATCAGCCAATCGCGCCCCGTTAGGTGCAGGCGCGCATCCTTAGGGCGCAGCAGATCGTTGCGGAAGCAATCGTCCGTCTTTTGTGTGATATGGCGCGCTGCCGCCTGCCCATCTTTCGGCTGGGATACGGGGCCGGTGAAGGCAATGAACCCCGCGTAGGCGCACAGCAGCACGTTGAGCACGCCCAGCGTCATGTTGAGCGCATAAGTGTCCTGGTTCAAATGCCCCATTGCCGCGCCGAACAGGATGGAATTGTCCAGCACGATCGCGGTGTTGATAAACGTGGTGACCGACAGGCCCGCGCACAGCCACAGCAGGCGTTTATCCCGCGTGCGCACGTAGCCCAGCGGTAGCAGCGCCAGCGCCGCGAACAGGTAACGTTCGTGCACCTTCAGCCCCAACACATAAATGCCGATCAGCATCAGCGCCATGGAAAAAGGCAGCGCATCGGCAGTATTGGCCGCCAGCAAATACGCAAGCGCGAAAACGTACACGAACACCATCCAGGTGGTGCCGTAGCTTTGGAACGTGCACGGGAAGAGCGCGGAAACCATAAATGCCAGCCCAAACAGCAGGCAAAGCGCCGTAAGCAGCGCCGCGCGCCCGTTCCCGCCCGCGCCCTCGCGTGCGCGAAGTTTGGCGGTAAGCGTTTTAAGCCGCTGGGTATATTCAGCCGCGCCGCGGTACAGCCTACCCGTCCACACGGCGACGGCTAACAACAGCACGCCTGAGACAGCTGGAATCCAAGCGGAGAGCACGCGAACCGCACCGATATCTTCCGAAAGAGGCGACCAGTTGCCGCCAAGAAGATACATCAGGTTGGCGGTGTTGAGCGACGCGTAATTATAGGAGGAGAGCGTGCTTTGATAGAGTTTCACGAGCCACAGGGAATCGCTTTGCTTAACCGAGAAGGGCACGATGATTGCCAGCGCGCACACAGCCCCGATCACAAGCCCCTGGCGAACGCTTTTCCATTGCGCTTTTCGCCCGTTTCCCCGATCCGTAACCAGCGAAAGGATGAGCCACACACCCGCGACAGGCGCAAACAACAGCGCCTGGGGTTTCATCAGTATGGCCACAATGTACAGGGGCAGCGCCGCTTTCCAGTTTTTCTCCATGGCGGCAACGGTGGCAAAAAGGATAAACAGCAGCAATACCGAGTCCACCTGCCCCCACCCCGCGCCGTTTACCAATGCCGCGGGGTTAAACGCGAACAACAGCGAAACGAACGCCGCAGCCTTGATGGGCAGGCGTTTTTTGGCGTACGCGAACAGCGCGATCGCCACGGCCATATCGCATACAATGGGGATCATTTTTACCAGCAGGCGGATCGACGGAGAATCCGCGTAACCGATCGCCCGTATCAACAGCCCGACCGGCCACAATAGCAGCATGTACCCGGGCGGATAATCGCAGAAATAATCCGGCGCGTAAAAACCCGTGGGGCCGGTTTCCGCCATGCGCAGGCTCCAGGCAGAAAAGCAGTTCATATCTACCTGATAACCCTGCACGTTAGCGCCCAGTATCAGGCGTAAGATAAACGCACCCAACAGCCCGAGCCCGAACAGTACGAGCGTCAGTTTTGTCTGCCGCGTGGAAAGCGGCTCGCTGCCCAGCAGCTCTCCGCCCAGCAGTTCCCGCGCGCCGATCGCCACCAGGATCAGAAACGCGACCGCCAGCAGCACAAACAGCAGCGTGCTTTTATGCGGGCCGGAAGCATCGTCCTGCGAGGCGTTCGCGTTGTTGCCGCTGTCCAGCGTATACCATTGCGACGCCGTAACGCCGGAAGGCAGCGAATCCAACTGCTGCACGGAAATATCGTCAAAATAAGCGATGCCCTGGCTCTCCGCGCCATAGCCGCCCACGCGCACATCCAGCTGCACCTGGTTTTGGCCGGCTTTCGTTTCGCCATACCATTCCACGTACTTCCACTCGCCCTGGGTATCATAAACTCTATCGGAAAACGCGTACACGTCTTCCACGGCAAGGTTCGCGCCGTTGCCCGCATCCTCCATGGAATCCACATAGATATAGCCCGAAACACGGTAATACGTTTCGGGCTTGACCGCGAGAGTGCAGACATAGCGAGCGTCGTTCAGGTTGGCGTTGGTGATTTTGGCGCTGTATTGGCCGGAATGCGCTTTTTCCGAGGTAATCTCAAAACGCGTGTAGCCTTCCTGAGTGCGGTAGGCGCTTGTGTACCAGTTGTCCGGCTCACCAGCGGCGTTGACATTTTCAAACCCGCCATTAGTTAGCAGGTTGTCCCCGTCGGCCAGCGCAAAACCTGAAAAAAGGCCGACCATCAGCAGCGTAAGGAGCAGGCATCCGATCCGTTTTACCATCTTCCATGCCACCCCGACTTCAAATCCATTTTCCGATGAACGTGCGGCGATGCTGCGGGCAGGCGCCGTATTGCTTGATAGCCGCAATATGCTCCGCCGTGCCGTAACCCATGTTGCGTTCCAGTCCGTAGAGCGGGTAAAGCCTTGCCAGCTCGCGTATCTGCCGGTCCCGCGTCACCTTGGCAACGATGCTGGCCGCGGCGATGGAATAGCTGAGCGCGTCCCCGTGGATAATCGGCTCGGTCGGAAAGGGAAGCGTTAGCCCCGTCACCGCGTCCACCAGGCACAGGGTCGCGGGCGCGTTTTCCGCCGCGCGGCGCATGGCCAGGCGCGTAGCCTGCAGAATGTTGATCTCGTCGATCTCCAATGCGCTGGCCTCGCCCACGTTTGCGTAAAGTGCAATGGCCATAATCTGTTCGTATACCTCCTCGCGCCGCGCAGGCGACAGTTTTTTACTGTCGTCCACCCAAGGAAGGATCGGCGTACCAGGCATTACCACGCACCCTGCCGCCACCGGCCCGAACAGGGGGCCGCGGCCTGCCTCGTCCATTCCTGCCAGAGAAATACCAAAGCCCGCGTAGGCCCGGTCATGCGCCGCAAGCGTTTCGCTGCATTTAAGTCGGCGAACGTCAGTCGCGTTCAAGAGTGCCCGCCTCCTTTAAGGGCTGTTCGCTCTTTTCAGGCGGTTCGCTCTTTTCGAGCGGTTCGCTTTTCACAGGCGGTTCACTCTTCACGGGCGGAGGCGGTTCCAGCGTGATACGGCCCAGCTTGCCCTCCCGAAACTCATCCAGCACGACGGCGCAGGCGCGGTCGGTATCCAACAGACCGCCCTTGAGTAAAAACCCACGGCCGTGACAAACTTCCTCCAACAGAGCAAGGCCTTCCACGTCCGGATTTTTGATTTTAAACCGTTCGCACGTCGCCGCACGGCGTACGCTCATCAGATCCTGTAAAAGGCGGATGCACAGCGCCTGCTGGTCGTATACTGCATCGCGGATGGTACCGATGTAGGCCAACCGCACGGCGGCCAGCTTATCGGTCAGTTTGGGCCACAATAGCCCCGGCGTGTCCAGTACTTCCAGGTAAGGCCCCACCTTGACCCAGCGGTTGGAGCGCGTTACCCCGGGCCGATCGCCCACTTCGGTAATCGCGCCTCCGTAAAGGCGGTTGATAAAAGTGCTTTTGCCCACGTTGGGCACGCCTACCACCATGGCGCGGATCGTTTTTTTCATACCCCGGTTCAAACCGCGCTCCAACATTTCGGCGGCGGCTTTTTCAATCATCGCTTTGGCTTGTTTCGTTTTTTGCGGGGTCGTGTCGTACGCCATCGCTTCAACGCCTTTGGAGGCAAAGTAGGCAAGCCAACCCCTGGTCTGGTTGGGTTCGGCAAGGTCCGCCTTACAAAGCAGCAGCACGCGCTTTTTCGCGGAAAGTAAACGATCCAGTTCAGGGTTACGGCTGGATAGCGGCAAGCGAGCGTCGCATAGTTCCACCGCAAGGTTCACCTTGGAAAGCTGCAGGGCAAGCGTGCGCTTAGCCTTGGCCATGTGTCCCGGATACCATTGAATCTCCAAACGCAGTTCCCCTTTCCGAAGCGGTGCGCCACGGCAAAACAAATGTGCGTCTGCCGCCCGTTCGGGCTTCCTTGCCCGCCGGATCTGAAGCCCGTTATTCTTTCCAAATCCTATTTATTAAAACATTGTTTCCGTAAAATAGCAAGGCCGTCTTTCCCTGGTTCGTCCGCCGCGGTCGTTGGGCCGAAACCTTTGATATCCTTGCCTTTTTTAGGATGACATGAGCTAAAAATAAACGTTTGTTACAAGTGAAAATTTCTTAAGAAAAACACGTTTTCCCTATTCGTCGGCGGCCGTCGGTTCTCCCGCCGCCGGTTCCGAAGCCGCGTCTTCCAGATCAAGCAGCTGCCTGGTTTCTCCCTCGCCCAGCGCTTCCACGCGGCGCAGCTTTCGTTCGATGCTGCGGGTTCGTATGAATGCCGTATCAATGCTGTCGGTTGCCTGCCGAAGTTTCTCCTGTGTTTTTTGAAGCACCTGCGAGAAATTGGCAAAATCCGTTTTCACCGCGCCCAACAACTTCCAAAGTTCAGCCGAACTTTTTTCAATCGCCAACGTGCGAAAGCCCATCTGCAGGCTGTTGAGCATTGCAAGTAAGGTGCTCGGGCCGGAAATAACCACCCGTTGCTCGCGCTGCACCTGCTCCACCAGCGCCGAATCGCGCACCACCTCGGCATACAGACTTTCCAGCGGCAGGAACATCACCGCAAAGTCCGTGGTATAGGGAGCCTCTATATATTTGCCGGAAATACGCTTGGCCTCCACACGCACGGCGTTAATGAGCGCCTTGCGGGCAGCCTCGGTCTGCTCCGCGTCGCCGCGTTCGCTGGCCTCGGCCAGACGCGCGAAATCCTCCTGCGGAAATTTGCTGTCGATAGGCAGGTAGATTATCGAGTCTTCGCCCTTCCCGGGCAGGCACACGGCATATTCCACACGCTCGTCCGTATGCGGGCGCACCTGAACGTTGGCCGCGTACTGCGTGGAAGTCAGCGCCTCGCTCAGCAGCGCGCCCAGTTGGATCTCCCCCCACACGCCGCGCGTTTTCACGTTGCTCAGCACTCGCTTCAGGTCGCCCACGCCCTCCGCCAGCCGGTGCATCTCCCCAAGCGATTGGTACACCTGCTCCAGCCGTTCGCTCACCTGCGTAAAGCTCTGGGTCAGGCGTTTGTTGAGCGTATCCTGCAGTTTTTCATCCACCGTCTGGCGTATCTCGTCAAGCTTTTTTGTGTTTTCAGCGCGCATATCGCCCACGGATTTATCCATGGTTTCCCGCAGGCGTTCGATACGCGCCTCGTTCTGCTGCAGTTTCTGGTTCAGTGTTTCATCCACAGCCTTCATGCGCAGTTCAAACCTGGCCAAACTTTCCTCGGTCATCTGGTACATGCGCGCCTGCCGCACATCCGCGGCGCGGTCATGTTCGTAAGTGCCTTGCTGCCACAGGGAAAACTGGCTGTTTTGCTGTTCCGAGCCGCGCCCGATAAGCCCTGCCAGGCTGTCGCCCATTTTTTGCAGGGTTTTCAGCTGTTCCTCCCGCTGCGCTAAACTCTGGCGTGACAGTTCCGCCTCCAGCGACCGGTATGCCTCATCCAGCTCGTTTTCCATGGCGTTCAGGCGCACGCGCTCGTCTCGGTTGCGTTTCAGCGACACAACCAGTACGACGATCAGCAATATCAGCGTAAGCCCCAGCGCTCCAAGCGCCAGCAACTGCCACGGCTGTAAGCCCGAAAACAACATAAACCCTCCTATGTCAAAGCCGCCGCTAGATGGGGCGGCGGCCTTCCATGGCTTTTGCCAGCGTAATTTCGTCCGCGTATTCCAGGTCGCTGCCTACTGGCACACCGTGGGCGATGCGGGTCGCCAGCACGCCCATAGGTTTGAGCAGCCGCGCGATATAGCTTGCGGTCGCCTCGCCCTCGATGTCGGGGTTGGTGGCTAAAATCACTTCGCTGATCTTCCCATCGGCCAGCCTTGCCAGCAGCTCCTTAATACGGATATCGTCCGGCCCAACGCCCTCCATGGGGGACAGCGTGCCATGAAGCACATGGTAGGTGCCGTGAAAATCGCGCATACGTTCGATAGCGGCCACGTCGCGGGGGTCTCGTACCACGCAGACCTGCCCGTTTTGCCGGGATGGGTCAGCACAGATATCGCACAGCTCGCCGATCGCGTAATTGCCGCAGACATTGCAGTAGCGGATGGCCTTGCGTCCCTGGTATAGGGCCGACGCCAGCTCGCGCACGTCTTCCAGAGGCATGCCGATAATGTGGTAGGCCAGGCGCTGCGCGCTTTTCTGCCCAATGCTGGGCAGCTTGGACAGCTGCGCCACCATCCGCGCGATAGGCTCCAACTGCTGCGACATACTTTACAGCATGCCCCCCATGCCCGGGGCGATCTTGCCCATCTGTTCCTCGCGCGCCTGCTCGCCGATGCGCAGCGCCTCGTTGACCGCCGCGATAATCAGATCCTGCAGCATTTCCACATCGTCCGGATCCACGCATTCCGGCTTAATGGTTATGGATTTCAGCTCCCGTTTGCCCGTGACCGAAACGCTCACCATGCCACCGCCCGCCTGGGCCGTATATTCACGCGTGTCTAATTCTTCCTGGGTTTTCGCCATCTGCTCCTGGAGCTTTTGCGCCTGGCGCATCAACTGCTGCATATTCCCGCCGCCTCCGCCTCCGCCGCCGTAACCGCCGAAGCCGCCGAATTGGTTCTTGCCCATGGTTATATTCCTCCCGTTATTCTTTCTCGAAAATCAGCTTCAGGTTGGCGGACACGCCCGTAACCCGTACCGACGGCGCTCCGGCGTCCTCGGTAAGCGTTACGCCTTGGGTAACGATACGGCCGCTGATGCTTCGCATAGCCACGTTCATCGTTTCCACGGGCGACTGAAGCGTCGCGTCGCCGGAAACCGTGCGCAGATCCATCTGCTCGAAGCTCCCGTTCAGGCGAATCTTCTGTTCGCCGTTGACGGTGGTGAACTTTCCATTTTTCACGTTCAGGCCATCCAGCGTCAGGCTGCCGCTAAGCGACCGCGCGCCCAGATAGTCGCACGTAACGCCGTCGGCGTGGATATCGCCGCTGACGGATTTGAATAAAACATCCGTGGCCGTGATATGGGAAGCGTGCACATCGCCGGACACCGTATCCAGCGCGATCCGGCTGCCGACCAGCCCGCGGGCATTGAGCAGGCCGCTGACGGTATTGACCTGAATCTTCTTGTTCCAATCTTTGGGCAGCCGCACGCATACCTGCATCCAATGGCTTTCCGTGATGTTGAGTGAAATCCCGTACTGTGGCTGCTCCACTTCCAACACGCCGTTGTCGTCCACCGCGATGCGCAGGTCGCGCACGGAGTTTTCATCGCCCGCCGCCAGCACCTGCACCCGCTTGATGTCGTCCGTGAAGATCTCAACTTGTGCCCACGCAAGGCGTACGACCAAATCGTTGATCTTTTCAACGGCAAAGTTCTCATTGCGTTCCAAACCAATACACCGCCTTTCCCGTATAGATCATTCGCTTTATGATACCTTTTTCCCCTGTAAATTGCAATTCCAAATTCATATGGCTGTCGCACCGCTTTTCAAGAGGCAGATAATCCGTTATAATGAGGTTAAGATTGTGAGAGAGGAGCGTTTGGCATGGACATTCAACATCTTCGTTACGCCGTGGAAGTGGAAAAAACACGCTCCATCACCAAGGCAGCCGAAAATCTGCACATGAGCCAACCCAATCTGTCCCGTGCCATACGCGAGTTGGAAGGATCGCTGGGAGTCGCGATATTTGACCGTACCCCCAAGGGCATTCGGCCTACCGCGCAGGGCGAGGAGTTTTTGCACTATGCGCGCGGTGTGCTTTCCCAGTTTGACGAGATGTCGCAGCATTATCAAAAAAGGGAAACCGTACCGCACACGCTTCGCTTGTCCGTTCCCCGTTCCAGCTATATCGCCGCGGCTTTCCAGCGCTTCGCCCAGCTGGCCGACCCGGATCTTACCCTGGATTATAAAGAAACCAACGCCTTGCGATCTATCCGCAACGTAACCGAAGATGGGTACGATCTTGGCATCGTACGTTATCAGGCGGATTATGAAAAGTATTTTTTGAACATTTTTCAGGAAAAAGGGCTGCAGTATCGGGAACTTTGGACCTTTCGGTATCTGGCCCTGCTACGGGTGGATCATCCCGCAGCCCGTAAGCAAACCATACGCATGAGCGATCTGGCCGACAGCGTGTCCGTAAGCCAGGGCGACCTGTACGTGCCCTCGCTTTCTAGCCGTGTGGTGGAAACGCCCAAACAAAACGGCCGTTCCATCCTTACATATGATCGTACCAGCCAGCTTGAACTGGTGTCGTCCCTCCCGCGCGCCTACACCTGGGTCGCGCCGATTCTGCCCGAAACGCTTACCCGTTACCATCTCACGCTGCGGCCCTGCGCAGATAACCCTGTGCAGCACAAAGACGTGCTTATTTACCGCAAACAGGTTTTACTTTCCCCCATGGACGAACTGTTTTTAAGCCAGATCGCGCAGGTGCAAAAGGAACTGTCCAGCTTGACGTACTAACTTATGGTATGTTTATTAACCGTTACGTCCATCTCTTTTTGTGTTTCTCTGCCGGTCATTAGCGACAAACCCTTTGTTTCATAAAACTTTCATTACTACTTTCACTTGCTTGTTAACGTTTTTACATATCATTGCTTACATGCCCTCATGCAAAGGTTATATTTGCCATTACCCTATCAATATGTTAAACTTTTAACGAACCAGAAAGGGGTTGGATGAAATGACGAACACTCATATGACGATAGATAGCATCGGGAGCCTGGAGGAAACCATTACGCTGGTACGCGCAGCGCAGAAGGCCTACTCCGAATTTACCCAGGAACAGGTGGACAAAATTTTCTTCGCGGCTGCCATGGCCGCCAACCGCGAGCGTATACCGCT
>JADGQP010000044.1 GCA_017881705.1 Christensenellaceae bacterium | reverse complement strand
GGGCCGATATCCATGCCCTCGAAGCCGTCCGGAATCTCCCTGCTGTGTACGGTGATGCGCAGGGCATCGTTACTGAAGCTGTCACCGGCGATGTTGTCCACCGGCAGCAGCAGTTTAACATTCTTAACCTTGGCTTTCTCCATAAGTTCCTTGGCAAGTTCTACCTTATCGGGTTCCAGCAGGCTCTTGCCAATGCGGCCGCCCAGCGCCTTTTGGAAGGTGTAGCTCATGCCGCCGCCGATAATCAGCGTATCCACCTTGTCCAGCAGGTTGGTGATTACGCCGATCTTATCGCTTACCTTCGCGCCGCCCAGAATCGCCACGAAAGGCCGCGCGGGATCGTCCAGCGCTTTGCCCATGATGGCTAGTTCCTTGCCGATCAGGAAGCCGGCCACAGCCGGATGCAGCAGGTGCGCCACACCTTCGGTGGATGCGTGCGCGCGGTGCGCGGTGCCAAACGCGTCGTTAACGTACACTTCAGCCAAGGAAGCCAGCTGCTTGGCAAACTCGGGATCGTTCTTTTCCTCTTCCGGATGAAAGCGAACGTTCTCGATCATCATAACATCGCCGTCTTTAAGTTCCGCGGCCATCTTATGCGCGTCGGGACCGACAACATCCTTAGCCAGAGGAACTTCGCGGCCCAGCAGCTGACCTAACCGCTCCGCCACGGGTTTGAGGGAATATTTCATGTCAAAACCGCCCTTGGGGCGGCCCAGATGGGAGCACAGAATGACGCGAGCGCCGTGGCTCATCAGGTATTTGATGGTCGGCAGAGCACCGCGGATACGGTTTTCATCGGTGATAACATTGTTTTCATCCAGTGGTACGTTAAAATCGCAGCGCACGAGCACCTTTTTGCCCTTAACCTGGATGTCCTCGATGGTTTTCTTCGCCATACTGCACACTCCTTAGCGTTTAGTTCTACCAAAATCCTCTATTGCAAAGCCCTGGATGTATAGGCATGCAATCACTTTTCCCCGAGCATCGCGCGCGCCGCGCCCTCGTCGGTCACCAGCATCGCCTGCGGGCGGCTTTTCATAACCGCGCGTATAGCTTCCGCTTTGCGTGCGCCCGCTGCCACGGCGATCATGGCGCAGTTGGGTTTAAGCTTGCCCAGGTCGTGTGCCACGGTGGAAGCGGAAAACACCACGCTGCCATCCCGGTCGAAATAACAGCCATAGGCCTCTGCCACCGCGCCGCGTTTAATCACATCCGCAAGCACATCCTGCGGGAGCTGGCGTTTCTGGCCCATGTCGTCCGCGCGTCCGACGCCGTAAAGCACAACGTCCGCCCGCTGCAGTAGCTCCAGCGTTTCGGTGATCTCGGTGACCTTTCGCATTTCCGCCATTGCCAGTTCGTCCAGCTGATCGGGCAGGTGCATGAGCCGGTGATGACCGCCCAACCGTTTGGCAATCTCGGAAGCCACCGTGTTGGCTTGCGTTTCCAGCGCGCGCCCGATTCCGCCGCGCGCAGGCACCACCATAACGTTCATAGCCGCACCCGGAGTCAGCGCCAGCGCCACCTCGTGGATGGTCTGTCCGCCCGTAACCGCAAGCGTCGCGCCGCTTTGCAGAAAACCCCTCAGCCTGCTCGCGGTAATACGCCCTACCTCCGCAAGCACGTGCGGGTCCTCGTCGTAATTACCGGCAGCCACATACACCTTAGGTACGTCCAATTGCTTGCTCAGCGCCGTTTCCAGTTTGGTCAGTCCCCGCAAGTCGCGGCTGAAGCGTCTGGCTGAAGGCAGAATGTCCGCGGCTTCGGGCGTAAGGGTCATCCCCGCGGCGTCCAGCTCCACCAGCCCCCGCTCCTTGAGCAGCGCGGCTACGGTGCGCACTTCCCGTTCCGGCAGGTTCAACAGCGCGGCAAGCATCCGCCTGCCCACAGGCTGCAGAGCCCCGATACGCTCCAGAACCAGCGCCCTTCGTTCAATCTGCTCCGCCAGATCGGGCGCGATCCTCTGCATCAGCGAAAAGTAATCGTCCTGCATCGTTGCTCTCCTTGATTCGGGACGGGATTTGACCCGCATGGACGAATTTCATCCCGCAACGATATTATAGCGCATTCCCGAACGCTGCGCAATCCCCATTTTGATAATTTCTTCACAATATCAATATCCAATTTTTACATTTACGGCGACAATCGACGATCCTTTAATAGCGCATTTACAGCGGTGAAAAACCTGCCGATTTTTGATGGCTCCGATCGCGCGCAGATCCGTTTTTCGGCGGGTTCAGGAATTTTCCCTTACAGTTCCACGATCTCCTCGCCAGCCATAGCCTGGGCGACCAGTGCGTCGGTGTCCAGCATGCTTTCGCCTTCCAGAATGATATCCATTTTGGGCTTGGTAGCCGGATGGCGCGGGGTGAAAATGGTGCAGCAATCCTCAAACGGCAGGGAGGAAGTTTCAAACGTGCCGATTTTAATGGCCCGTTCAATAATTTCCTGTTTGTCAAACCCGATCAACGGGCGGAACACCGGCAGGTCGGCCGCAGCGTCGGTACATAGCAGCGATTGCATGGTCTGGCTGGCTACCTGGCCGATGCTTTCCCCCGTTACCAATGCCTGCGCGCGTTCGGCGTAGGCCACCTTATTCGCAAGACGCATCATATAACGCCGCATGATGATGGTAGTGTAATCTGGATGGCATTTTTCATGAATCTGCATTTGAATCTCTGTAAAAGGCACCAAATGGATGCGCAGCCCGCACAGACTTTCGCTTAAAATGCTTCCCAGCTTAAGCACCTTGTCCCGAGCGCGCTCGCTGGTATAAGGCGGGGATTGAAAATGCACCGCGCTCATGGTCACGCCGCGCTTAGCCACCATCCACCCTGCCACAGGGCTGTCGATGCCGCCGGAAAGTAAAAAAGTCGCGCGTCCGTTGGTGCCTACCGGCATTCCGCCCACCGCGGGGATCGGTTTGGTGTACAGGTAAGCCTGATCCCGAATCTCCACATTCAGCAGAATCTGTGGGTCATGCACGTCCACCTTCATCTGTGGCAGTTGGCTTAGCACATAATGGCCGATTTCCGCGTTGATGGCGGGCGAATCCATGGGATATCGCTTGTCGCTGCGGCGGGCTTGCACCTTGAAGGTGCCGTTCTCGTCGTGCAGCAGCGCAACCGCGGCATCCTGTATCGCCTGAAAATCGTTTTTGGGCATTTCTACCGACCGGCAGAGGCTGTGCACACCGAACACTTTGGAAATGCGCCGCACAGCTTCGTCCACGTCGGTCGCGTCGCTTACGTAAACACGGCTGTCGTTAAGCCATACACGGCCGTTTACGGGCTGCATGGCCTGTTTTACGCGTTCCACCAACATCCGCAGAAAATAGGGCCGGTTTAAACCTTTTAGGTAGATTTCGGAAAAGCGCACCTGCAGCACTTCGCGCAATTTAATCGTTCTCCTATCCTTTACCGACGCGTAAAACGCGCCAGCAATCGGTATTGTTCCGCGATGGTCGCCGCGGCGAAGCGGATCTCCTCGGGTGTGTTATAAACCGAGAAGCTAATACGCACGGCGCTTTCAATCAGCGCGTTTGGCACGCCCATGGCGGTAAGCGTTTCGCTGCGGCGGCGTTTGTGGCTGGAACAGGCGGAACCGGTGCCCGTTAGCACCCCTTTACTTTCCAGCGCGTGCACCATGGTTTCCGCGCGTACGGGCGGAAACGCGGCGTACAGGATATGCGGCGCAGCGTCCGCCGTTTCCGGCTCGGGCCCAAGCGTACGAAAAGACGGAATCTCGGTTTTCAACGCTTCGGTCATCTGCCGTTTCAGGTTTGCCAGCTGCGTCTGCGCAATTTCCTGCGGTGGGTAGCTTTCAACCGCCGCCGCGAAGCCAAGGATGCCCGCCGTGTTCTCCGTGCCGGAACGCAGATCGTTCTGCTGGCCTCCACCCACCATTTGTGGGTGGAGCTTGTGGCCGCTTCGGACAATCAGTGCGCCTACGCCTTTGGGGCCATGCACCTTGTGCGCGCTTATGGCGTAAGATTGCACCGCGAGCGCCCGCATGGAAAACGACACGCGCAGGTACCCCTGCACGCCGTCCACGTGGATTGCCGCGTTTGGCGCAAGGCGGTCACGCAGTTCCACCACCCGGTCAAGGGGCATAATCGCGCCGGTTTCGTTGCATACCTGCATTACGCACACCAGCAGCACGTCCGGCCCAAGCAGTTTTGTAAAAGCGTCCAAATCCAGCGACCCGCGCGCGTCCAGCGGTATCACCTGCGCGATATGCCCGCAGCGCGCGGCGGCTTCCAGACAGGCGTTTTTCACCGCCGGATGTTCGGCGGCGGAATACAGTACTGTGCCTTTTTCTCTGCGGGCAGAAAGATAGCCCAGAATCGCCAGGTTATCGCTCTCCGTACCGCCGGAAGTGAAAATCACGTTTTCTTCGGCAGCTTGTACGCTTTGAGCGATTACTTTCCGTGCGCGTGAAAGCTCACGTTCCGCCTCCACCGCACGCCCGTAAAGCGCCGACGGATTATAGTATCCCTCGCGCATAGCGCTAACCACGGCGTTCACAGCCTGTTCGCAGGGTCGGGTGGTAGCGCTGTTGTCCAAATAAACTTCCATCGGTTTTTCAGGCATGAAATACGCTGTGCGGCAGGTAAGTCTTAATCAGCTGCGTCAGTTCCTCCGAAGGTTCCAGCACGATCAGGGTGCGTTTCGCGTCTTTTTGGTAATAGAAATAGTACAGGTTCGCGCCGCGGTTGAGAAACCAGTTTTTACGGGCAATCCCGGGCATATTAACGAGTTTGCGGAAATTCTCGCTGTTCACAGGCCCGAAAGAATCCACGTTTTTCACCCGCATGGTGCCCAGATTCTTCCGCTTCTGGTTATTGTACACCTGTGCGAAATCCAGTTCGCCGTTGGTGAAGGTATACTCGTATTCGGTACGGAGTCTGTCTTTATACATAAACAGCAATACCGCCGCGCCGCAAAAGATCAGCGTGATAACTAAAATCGGAATCGAAAAGGATGTTAGCAGGCTGGACAGCATCCAAAACCCGATCAGCGCAAACAGCACCATGGTGATGTTCGCCAGATAATACAACAAGTCTTGAAACGTCCGGTTGCGTCGAACCACAACTTCTTCCAAAAAATGATCCATTCTGATAACCTCCGTTTTTTCTGCCCGGTATCATAAAGGGTCGCGTCAACCCTACAGCAGTAAAAGATAAACCGCCGGTGTAACGATTCCGATAATAAACCCGCCCAGCACCTCAAAGGGCGTATGTCCCACCAATTCCTTGAGTTCTTCGTCCGATATGCGTTTGCCGTTGATGAGCACATCTTTTAGGATTTGGTTAATCACGGTGGCCTGTGTGCCGGTTTCGCGGCGTACGCCTGTAGCGTCGTACATCACGATGACCGCCAGTACCATGCATATAGCGAACGCCGGCGTGTCAAAGCCTTGTAGCGCCCCCACCATGACCGCCAGCGATACCACCATCGCTGTATGGGAACTGGGCATACCGCCGGAGCCTATAAAGCGCCGCCAATCCCATACGTGTTCCACCCGAAAGTACAGCAGCACCTTGAGCGCCTGCGCTATAAACCAGGCAATAACGGCGCAGATGACCGTATTGTTTTGCAGAATTCCGGCAATAGAATGCAATGGGGTTCCCCCTTCGTCTGTTTCGTTTAGTATACGCGCGTCAGCGTCTGTTCGGCCAGTTCACAAAGAAATGTCGCATTCCCGCCGAACACGCTAAAAATCGCGTCCTTGGCGGCTTGTCCATAGCGGCGCGCCGCGGTTCGGGATTCGTCCATTCCATACGCGGCAGGCCAGGTCATTTTCCCGCGCTGGGCGTCCATGCCCGTTTGTTTGCCAAGGGTTGCCGTGTCGCCCTGTACGTCCAGCAAATCGTCCACGATCTGGAAGGCCATGCCGAGGTTTTGCCCGTAGGTTTCGCCCGCCTGTAACTGCCGCGCGTTCGCACCTGCAAGCAGCAGCCCCGCCATGACCGCCGCGGTAATTAACTCCGCCGTTTTATGGCGGTGGATATAAGCCACCGTATCCGCTTCGGGTTCTTTGCCTTCCAGTTTCACATCCAACGTCTGTCCGGCAATCATCCCGGTAACGCCTGAGCGGCGAGCGATTTCCGCCATCGCGGCAATCGCCGCGCGGGGTGGCTCCCAGGTGAGC
>JADGQP010000043.1 GCA_017881705.1 Christensenellaceae bacterium | reverse complement strand
GTTCCGGGCACGAGTTTTAGCAGAAACACGCGCGGATCCAGCCCATCGCGAAGCCGATAGCCCGCCTCCATGCCCGGTGCGGGGGTGAACCCCTGCGGATGTTCGATATGCAGGCCTTCCACGTCGAAATACCCCCCCAGTGGCGCGTTGATGCTGGAAAACGCGTCCATCGCCATAGTATGGGTTTTTACGCACCGTACGCCGGAAATGAGTTTGTAATCAAAGCACACGTAAACGCCGGGCAGTTCCTCCGCGGCGGCCGCGAAAGCGCGCCGCAGGTTCCCGCGCGCGTCGGTCAGCGGATGGTTCAGCGGCAGCTGCGAGCCGGTAAGAATCACCGGCTTTTGCACGCCCGCCAGCATGAAACTAAGCGCCGAGGCCGTATAAGCCATGGTGTCGGTACCGTGGGTGATCACCACGCCGTCGCTGCCCTCCAGCGCCTTATCCACGGCATTGGCCAGCTGCCGCCATTCCTCCGGCTGCATGTTGCTGGAATCCATGCGAAACACATCCTGCGTGGCGACTTCGCAGGACAGACTGTCGCTGATTGAATGCGCCAAATCCGCGGCGGTCAGCGTGGGTACCAGCCCTTTTTCGGTCTGCGTACAGGCGATCGTGCCTCCGGTGGCCAACAGTGTAAGGCGTTTTGGCATATGGTTTTCTCCCCCGTTACCGGTTTCAGCACCATTCCGGTTTTTCATACAGCGTGATCACGCCGGTTTCGCGCGTTCGGTTCAGGTCTATCAGGCGCTGGTTTCGGCTGCCGCAAAACTCCAGCTCCAGCGAGCGCAGGGCCAGCACGAAAGGCCCGTCCACCAGCACGTCTGTTTGCGCAAGCAGCTCGCGCACATCCGCGTCGGCAAGCGCCTTGTCCAACAGCTGTTCATAAAGATAGCCCGTGTACGTCCATACGGTAAGCCCCTTGGCACGCGCGCGCCGCGCCAGTTCCGCGCACGCGCCCGCCTGCGCAAACGGCTCCCCGCCCGAAAGGGTGATGCCCGTAAGCAGCGGATTGCCCGTAAACTTTTTTTCCACATCGTTAAGCGTCCACAGGGTACCGCCCTCCGGCGCGTGGCTTTCGGGGTTGTGGCAGCCCGGGCAATGGTGCGGGCAGCCCTGCGTAAACACGCTCACGCGGTATCCGGGGCCGTCCACGATGGAATCTGCCACCAGCCCGTACAGGCGAATCGTATCCGTCATTTAGACTTGTCTTCCTTCTTTAGCCGGCACGGAGCGTCGCCCTGGCAGCCTCCCGCGTATGGGCAGCCCGAACAATCGCCGCCGCAGGCGCCTTTTTTACGGTTGCGGATCATACGCACCGCAAGCCATACGCCATAGCCGATCACCACGACCGGAATTACAATGGATAACGTAATACCCCACATGGGAACCCTCCGTTGGTATCAGTCCGTTTCTTCTTTAGCCCAGCCCCAACAGCCGCCCTGCCTGGTAAACCACGGTCGCCACCACCCAAGCAAGGGTGGTCTGCGCCAGAACCGTAAAGAAAGCGAAGCGTCCGCTTTCCATTTCGCGCCGCATGGCCGCGAAAGCCGCCACACAGGGCATGTATAGCAGGATAAACAGCAGGAAGGACACCGCCGCGAGCGTGGAAGGGAACACCCCACGGATGGCGGATAACATCTGCGTGCTTTGCGAATCCACACCGGTGATGACCGCCAGCGTGCTTACTACGCTCTCCTTAGCCATGATGCCGGTCAGTACTGCGGTGGATGCGGCCACGTTGCCAAAGCCCGCGGGCGCGAACACCGGCGCGATCGCCCCGGCCATAATGCCCAGCATGCTCGCTTCCACGCTGGGAGCGGCTTCAAGGCTGAAGGTAAAGCTCTGTAAAAACCACACGATCAGCGTTGCCAGGAAGATCACCGTAAACGCGCGTTTGATAAACCCGCTGGCTTTTTCCCACAGTTCCCGGGCAACGTTGCGCGCGGTAGGCAGGCGGTACTTAGGCAGTTCCATCAGGAAAGGCGAAGCGTCACCGTGAAACATAAAGCGTTTGAGCGCCAGCCCAGAAAGCACCGCCATGAGGATGCCTATCAGGTAAAACGCGCTCATCACCAGCACCTGGTTGCCGCCAAAGAACGCGCGGGTAAACAGCGCATAAATCGGCACCTTCGCTCCACAGCTCATAAACGGGGTGAGCATGATGGTAAAGCGCCGGTCGCGCTGGGTGTTCATGCTGCGCGCGCTCATTACGGCGGGCACCGTACAGCCAAAGCCCATCATCATGGGGATAAAAGCGCGTCCGTTCAGCCCGATCTTGCGCAGCGGCTTATCCATCAGGAAAGCCGCGCGAGCCATGTATCCGCTGTCTTCCAGTATGGAAAGCAATAAAAACAGAATAACGATTGTGGGCAGAAAGCTCAGCACGCTCCCCACGCCGGTAAGCACGCCGTTGACCAACAGTTTTTGCACCCATTGAGCCACGCCCCAGCCGGCCAGCGCCCGCGCCACCAGGCTGATGCCCTGCGACACCAGTGCCGCGAACCCATCGGCCAAAAACGCGCCGATCGGCCCGAAAGTGATGTAAAACACCAGCAGCATCATCAGCAAAAACACGGGAATGGCCATCACGCGGTTGGTCAGCACCCTGTCGATCCGGTCGCTCATGCTTCCCTGCACATCCGCGCCCTGCACTACGCAATCGGAAAGCAGCTTTTCAATAAAGCGGTAGCGGGTGTCCGCCATCACGGCGGCACGTTCCATGCCCAGTTCTTTTTCCATGACGACCAGGATTTCGTTTACGATATGTTGGGTTTCGGGGCTTAGCTTCAGCTCCTCCACCATCGGCTCGTCACCCTCAAACAGCTTGGTGGCGGCGTAACGCGGCCGCACACCCGCTTCCAGCGCCTGCGGCTCAATCAAATGGCGAATGGCGTGCAGCGCCTTATGAGCCTCGCCGTCGCAGATGTCCAGCCGCGCGGGCGGCGTTTTCAAATCCGCCAGCTCCATGGCGCGGCGTACAAGCTCGTCCAAACCCTCGCCCTTGCGCGCGGAAATGGCTACCACCGGCACGCCCAGTATCTTTTCCATCCGCGCCAGGTCGATGGTATCGCCGCGGCTGCGCACCTCGTCCATCATGTTCAGGGCCACCACCGTGGGTCGTCCCAGTTCCAGCAGCTGCAGCGTCAGGTAGAGGTTACGCTCCAGGTTGGTCGCGTCCACGCAGTTGATCACCACGTCCGGCTTATCTTTAATGATATAATT
>JADGQP010000042.1 GCA_017881705.1 Christensenellaceae bacterium | reverse complement strand
TACCCACGAAACCAAGTAAACCGCAATGCGGTTTACTGCACCACGACGCGCGGCACCAGGCAGGCATCGTAATGCCTGCCTGGTACTTGCGTACTGAAAGAAGGCGCTGCTGTGGCATCCAATTCCGCTGTAAGCATCCAGGAAGACCGGAAGAACGCCGTAAAGCTGCTGCGAAATGAAAAACTGGGGCATGGTCTGGTATTGGCCTGCGGCTTGTTTATCATTCTCCTCACGCTTTCCATAGGCGCGTTCCTGGTCGTGAAAGGTTCGGGTACCTTTACAAAGTACCACCATTCGATTCTGGAATTCCTGTTTTCATCGCAATGGGCACCCACGGACAGCACCACCGAGGGCGGAGGCCCCGTAGGCGCGGCCATATACATTATGGGGTCGCTGATTACCTGCGGGCTGGCGCTGCTATTCATAACCCCGTTCAGCCTTGGCGCGGCGATCTTTATGACGGAGATTTCCCCCCGGGCAGGCTCCAAAATGCTGCAGCCGGCGGTGGAGATTTTCGTGGGTATTCCCAGCGTCGTTTATGGCTGGACGGGGTTGACGATTCTCGTGCCGCTGATCCGCGATACCTTCCACGCGAAAATGGGCGGATACTCGGTGCTCGCGGCCAGCATTGTGCTGGCGGTTATGATGTTCCCCACGATTACCACCGTTGCGGCGGACGCGATACGCAGCGTTTCGCAGGAGTACCGCGATGCGGCCTACGGACTGGGTTCCACCCGCTGGCAGGTGATCTACCGCGTGGTGCTGCCAGCAGCGGCTCCGGGGATTTTTACCGGTGTTATCCTGGGCCTGGCACGGGCGTTTGGCGAAGCACTGGCCGTGGCAATGGTAATCGGCAAAACGCGCGCGTTCCCAACAAGCCTGCTTTCGCCCACCAATAACCTGACGGCCGCCATCGCGGCAGATATGGGCAACTCAGCCAACGGGGGAGAACAGAATCTTGCGCTGTGGACGATGGCGCTGCTGCTGTTTTTAATTTCCATGTTCTTCATTTTCCTGATCCACATTATATCCAGAAAGGGGAAACGAGAAGCATGAAGAGTCACAGTTTATTAAGCCGAAGCAAACGGGCCAACGCGGTGAACACCCTGATGACGGGCGTGTTTTTCACGGTCGGCGGGTTTTTCCTGCTGTTGCTGATCGTATTCGCCGGATATATCATCTTTAAAGGCGTACAGGATTTCAAACCGGAATTGATGCAGTTTAACCGCCATGGCATTGGCAACCAGTTTTTCAATACTATTTACCTGGTGTTCCTCTCGCTAGTGATCAGCGTGCCCATTGGCGTGGCGGCGGGTATCTACATGGCGGAGTACGCGGGCGACAGCAAAATTACGGCGTTCATCCGCGTAAGCATCGAATCGCTTTCCTCCCTGCCGTCCATTGTGGTGGGTCTGTTTGGCTATCTGGTATTCATCCTGATGATCGGAGCGAAATGGAACCTGATGGCCGGCGCTTTGGCGGTTTCGATTTTAAGCCTGCCATTGATTACAACCACCACCGAGGACGCCCTGCGTTCGCTCCCGATAGGATATATGGAAGGCAGCGTGGCGCTGGGCGCGACGCATTGGCGCACGATCACCAAGGTGCTGCTGCCAGCCTGCTTTCCGCGCATCATCACGGGCGTGATCCTCGCGGCGGGGCGCGGCTTCGGCGAGGCGGCGGCGCTTTTGTACACAGCCGGACAAAGCACAAATATCAACTGGGCCAACTGGAACCTTGCTTCGCCCTTGTGCCCGCTGAACCCTTTCCGCCCGGGCGAAACGCTGGCGCTGCATATTTGGGGCATGCGTACGGAAGGCAGCCTCAACCCCGATTCCGGCGCTATCGCCAACCTTTCTGCTGCATTGCTGGTGATTTTGGTGCTGGGTTTCAGCCTGATTGCCAGAGTGCTCTCGCGGCGCTATAAAAAAAGGGCCGAGGGCAACTGAGCGGACTCGTAAAGGTTAAAGGTCGTTTCGACTTTCTATAGATATGAAACACCCCGAACGCGCTGCGTTCGGGGTGTTGTGTTTTATTCGGTTTACCGTATGGAAGCCCCGAAGAGCACACCGCAGCTGCGTACCACCTTTTCCATGGCCTTGGCGATCTCCGGCTCGGTCAGCGTTCGATCCGCCGCGCGGAAAGTAAGGGAGAAAGCGACGCTCTTTTTGCCCAGGCCAGCCTGCGCGCCGCGGTAAACATCGAACATCTCGATGGTTTCGAGCAGGGCGCCGCCAGCGCGCTTCATGGCCGCCATCAGCGGGCCTACCGCCACGCCTTCATCCATCACCAGCGCCAGGTCGCGCGAAACGCTTGGGAAGCGCGGCAGGGGTTTCAACTCGCCCATGGACACTGCGTTTTCCAGCACCGTCTGCAGATTTAGTTCCGCCAATACCGCGCGGTGGGAAAGGCCGAACGTTTCCAATACGTCAGGATGCACTTCGCCAAGCTGCGCGTATACGGTATCGCCGTTAACCAGTTTGGCGCAGCGCCCGGGGTGATAGTACGCATCCGCGCCGGGAACGACCTCGCAAGTGATGCCCGCCGCGTATAGTATAGCCTCCAGCGCGCCGCGAACGGCATAGAAATCCACAGAATCGCCGTAACTGCCCAGGCACAGGGTCTGCGTTTCGGTGGGAAGACCCTCCTGCGTGGGGTGGTGGGGATCGAACACCGCGGCAATCTCGTACAGGCTGGCTTCGGCCGTGCCGTGGTTCATATTATAGGAAAGTGTTTTCAGCATATCCGGCGCGAGCGTGGGGCGCATGACGGCGGTATCCTCGCCTAAGGGGTTGCGGATTCCAAGCGGGGAAAGGCGTGAGTCGCTTACCGGCAGGTTCAGCTTTTCAATTTCTTTGGCGCTTTGGAAGCTGTAATTCATCACTTCGATGTAACCCATGCCCTGCAGGATGCCCGCCACGCGGTTTTTAAGCTTCATAATCGGGGGAATCCCGCCCTGTGTGGTTTCGCCGTGCAGACGCATACAGCCGATGTGATCGAAACCGTATATACGAAGCACTTCCTCGCACAGGTCCGCCTCGCCGTCCAGATCGCCGCGGAAAGGTGGCGGCGTTACAGTGAGCGTATCGCCTTTCAGTTCCACGGTGAAAAACAGCTTTTGAAGGATTTCCACCATTTTCTGAGCCGGAATCTCCGCGCCGGCGCGTTCGGCGATTCGTTTAACGCTGGCGGTAAGCGTAACGGGTTTTACGGGGATGGGATAGAAATCAACGCAGCCGGGCACCACGTCGCCGGCGTCCAACAGGTTTACCAGCATACAGGCACGGTCGAGCGCGTCCATCACCGTGGCGGGGCTTACGCCGCGTTCAAAACGGCCGCTGGCTTCGGTGCGCATACCCAGCGCGCGGCTGGAAAGCCGGATGGCGGTACGGTCGAAACTGGCGCACTCGAACATCACCTCGGCGGTGGTATCCAGAATCTCGCTTTCTTCACCGC
>JADGQP010000041.1 GCA_017881705.1 Christensenellaceae bacterium | reverse complement strand
TGCCGAGCAAATGCTGAATATCGAGAATTACTTGATTAAAAATTGCAATCAAATTGGCCTTTTTATCCATACGACACCTGATAAACGTAATTATTTAAATATACAGGATGATAGTAAAAGCTCATTAGTACGCGATACACTTCTTTATCGAAAAAAGATCACTAAACGCAATTTCATACCATCTTTCGATATTTGGAAATATGGGTTTCGATTCACGGCTTATATTTCAGCTTTTGTGTTTTTATTTATTATTGGCAAGCAGATTCCATCGGTTTCATTGTTTTTCCAGCGGATCGACATGTCCGTAAAGATTACCGTGTTCCTTTCCTGTGTTTTAGACACGCTTGTATTGCTTGTATTCAAAGCTCTTATTCCCGTAGGCGATGAATTTAAAACAGAAATCTGCCATGTGAAAAAGATCGGTATTACGCTTATCATCGTTCAAAATATACTGCTCATCGTATTCTTATGCCTTAGCATATCAAATCTGCTCACCTTCCTGTTTGTCCCCCTGGCAGCCAATTTCATACCCTTATTGTTTGCGGTATGCAGCATATATCGCAAGCAAAAGAGCCTCCACTCAAATCTATCTGTCACGAAAACCGCAAACGAGCAAAACATTTGAATCGTATATGCCAAACAAAAACGAAGCCCGCAAGATGAACCTGGTTCTTCTTGCGGGCTGCGTTTGAACCTATGTAAGCCATTTATGCTTTTTCCTTCATCAAATTAATCAGCCCACCGGCCAGCAGCATCGCGCGCTGGCGGTCGCTCAGCGGCAGCAGCGCGTCGCAGGTGAAGCCTTTGGTTATGTTGCGAACGGGGATTTTTTCTACGCCGCCTTCGATGAGCTTACGGACGTTGGCAAGCTCAAGCTCGTCGTTCTGGTCGAAGCGGTCGTAGTCCGCCTCGTTTTCAAAGGTCATGGGCAAAATGCCGTTGTTAATCAGGTTATCGCGGTGAATACGCGCGAAACTCTTGGCGAGGATGCCTCGAATTTGCAGATACAGCGGCACCAGCGCGGCGTGTTCACGGCTGGAACCCTGCCCGTAGTTTTGCCCGGCGATCAGGAAACCGCCGCCTGCCTCTTTCGCACGTGTGGGGAAGGTCGAGTCCACGGGCGTAAGGCAGTATTCGCTCAGCTTGGGAATGTTGGAACGGAAAGGGAGTAGCTTGCTGTCGCTGGGCATGATATGATCGGTGGTAATGTTATCCTCCATTTTTAACAGCGCCTTGCCGGAAAGGCTGTCCGCGAGCTTCTTCGCCTGCGGGAAAGGCTTGATGTTGGGGCCGCGCACCACTTCCACCGCGCCCGCTTCCTCGGGCGACGCGGGCGGGATAATCAGGTTATCGTTATAGGCAAACTGCGCGGGCATGGGGATTTCCAGGTCCGTATCCAGTTCCCGCGGGTCGCTCAAAACGCCTGTAAGGGCGCTGGCCGCCGCGGTTTCGCACGAAACCAGGAAGATACCCGCGCTCTTGGTGCCGCTGCGCCCAAAGAAGTTGCGGTTGTTGGTGCGCAGGCTCACAGCGCCGGTACGCGGGCTTTGCCCCATGCCGATGCAGAAGCCGCAGGCTGTTTCGGTAATACGCGCGCCCGCCTGAATCATATCGTTCAGGGCGCCGTTGGCGGCCAGCATCCCCAGCACCTGGCGGGAACCCGGGGCGATCACCAGGCTCACGTCGGGGTTCACGGTTTTGCCTTTCAAAATTCTCGCCACGCGCATCATATCCAGGTAGCTGGAATTGGTGCAGGAGCCGATGCAAACCTGGTCCACCTTCACAGCGCCAGCCTCGCGCACGGTTTTCACGTTGTCGGGCATATGGGGCAGCGCCACCATGGGCTCCAGCGCGGATAAGTCGATTTCCAGCGTTTCATCGTATTGCGCGTCCGCGTCGGGAAGCGCTTCCACATAATCCCGTTCGCGGCCCTGCGCCGCCATGAAAGCGCGCGCGGTTTCGTCGGCGGGGAAAATGCTGGTGGTCGCGCCCAGTTCCGCGCCCATGTTGGTAATCGTGGCGCGCTCGGGAATGGACAGCGTTTTCACGCCCTCGCCGGTATACTCCATCACCTTGCCCACGCCGCCCTTCACAGTAAGGCGACGCAAAACCTCCAGTATCACGTCCTTGGCGGCCACGCCGCGGCGGAGCTTCCCGCTCAGTCTCACGTTGACCACCGCTGGGCAGGGCAGGTAATACGCGCCCCCGCCCATGGCTACCGCCACATCCAGCCCGCCCGCGCCGATGGCGAGCATGCCCAGCCCGCCCGCCGTAGGGGTGTGGCTGTCCGACCCCAGCAAGGTTTTACCGGGCACGGCGAAGCGTTCCAGTTCCACCTGGTGGCACACGCCGTTGCCGGGTTTGGAAAGGTACACGCCGTGCTTTTTGGTGACCGTCGCCAGGTACTTGTGATCGTCCGCGTTTTCAAAACCGGTTTGAAGGGTGTTATGGTCGATATAGGCCAGCGATTTTTCGGTTTTCACGCGGGGAATGCCGATGGCTTCAAACTGAAGGTAAGCCATGGTGCCGGTGCTGTCCTGCGTAAGCGTGTAATCGATGTGGATGCCGATTTCCCTGCCGCGTGAAAGCTCGCCTTGCGTAAGGTGCGCGGAGAGGATTTTGTAAGTCAGATTCATAAATATCCTCCTGTAAAACTTCGTTGGCCAGAGCGACGAAAAAACCCCGCCACGGCAAACGCCGCGGTGGGGAAAAATACCCTCACACCGCCTGCGTCTTTGCAAGCGCATACGGAAAACCCTTGTATTCAGCCGTATGTAGGAACATTGTATACAAAACGGCACGAACACGCAACGGTATACAGCTAAAAAAACAGTTTATACACAAGCTTCCGCGGCGGCGCCTGGCAAGCTCCGCATTCGTTGACTTTTTTACGATCGGCATGATATAGTGTGGACATTGTTTCAACCTATTTTTCTCCCAAACGGGGCAGAAGGAACGAAGTATGAAACTGCTTAACCAATTGCTGCGCGGGTTGATTGTCGGCATCGCCAACGTTATCCCGGGCGTCAGCGGCGGTGCCATGATGGTTTCCATGGGTATATACGATACGTTGATTGGCTGCATCGCTCATCTTTTCAGTGATTTTAAACGCAGCTTCCTAACGTTATTGCCCTATCTGGTCGGTATGCTTACAGGGATTTTCGCTCTGGCGGGGGTAATCACCTATTGCCTGACACACGCGCCCCTGCCGACCGGCACCGCGTTTATCGGGTTGATTCTGGGCGGTCTGTCGCCCCTGATCCGCAAAGTGGATAAAAAACACATCAGCACGTTCTCGGTGTTGTTGTTCATCGCGTTTTTCGTGCTTATTATCGTTATGGCGCTGCAAAACCCCACAGGCAACGACGGCCGCGTTGCCATAAATGCCGGCAAAATGGTGACGCTGCTGCTTATGGGCATACTCGCCAGCGGCACGATGCTCATCCCCGGGGTCAGCGGCTCGATGGTACTAATGCTGATGGGATACTACCGGCCGGTGCTTTCCTCGTTGAATGATTTTATGGGCGGGCTCCTGAGCGGCAACCTGATGTTGGCCGCGCGGCAACTGCTGATTCTTATTCCTTTCGGTCTTGGCGTGCTGCTGGGTATTTACTTCTTAGCGAAACTGATCGCCTGGCTGATCGCGCATTGGCCCACGCCAACCTATTGCGCGGTTCTTGGGCTGGTGGTGGCTTCCCCCATCGCCATTCTGCTTCGCACCGACATGGGCGGCGTCACGGTAGGTACCATCCTGCTGAGCGTTGCTACCTTCACCGCGGGCTTTATCGCCTCGGCCTGGCTGGAAAAGCACTCTCCCAAAGAAAGCGGCGTGAACGTACAAGCCTAACCGTTTTCACCCCCTATCAATCCACATTCTCACAGAACCGTCGGCGGCCGCCGACGGTTCTGTTTGTTGATAAACTTATGAATCCATTTAAAAAGGGTCGTATACGCCAAGCCGAGCCGTATACGGGCAGGAACAGCCACGGAAACCTGTGTCCATCCTTCGCAGCGGAACCGACAAAGCAGGCAGGCTCTTTCAGTAAACCGAACCATCGGCAACGTAGCAAATGGTTCTTTTTTCTTCAAAAGGCAGGCAACTTCAGCCTGCCTTTTCCAAATGAACAAGCAGCACGGCATGCGCCTGAATGACCTGGCGGTGTATACGCACCCGCTCTTTAGGCGATCCCGGGCTGCGGAGAGCCTTTGATACCCGTCGGTCTGCCCTGATAGAAGGGCCCGCACATCGACGCTTTTCCGTAAACCGCGGCATGCTCCGCGCCGAAGCCCAAAACGGGAAACAGAAAAAGCGGACCCGGCAAACGCCGAATCCGCAAATGTTACACAAGAACGTTCCGTTTATCAGGAGTTACAAGGCTTGGCATTGCTGCTGTACAGTTTGCGCTGCGTATCCTGGCCAGCCACACCGTCCATGGTGAGGCCGTTGCCCTCCTGGAAAAGCCTTACCGCGGCGGCTGTAGATTCGTCATATTTCCCGGTGATTTTTCCATCGTAATACTGCAACTCATACAGGGTATACTGCAGGTTTTTCACCGCCGCGCCGGTGGAACCGACATCCAGTTTGTCGTAGCTGCCGCTTTCGCTGGTACCGCCGTACAGCAGCCGCTGCGTACTGGGGCCGGCTATGCCGCTCACTCGCAAGCCTTTCGCCTTTTGGAAGTTCTTAACCGCCTCAATGGTCTTGTCGCCGTAAGAACCATCCAAAACGGAGCTGTAATAGCCGGTGCTGGACAGCGCGCTTTGCAGGGCGGTCACGTTCGTTTTGGAGGTGGAGGTGGTGCTGGAAATGGTGGAATATCCGTTGGTAGTCGCCGTTTCCCCGTAGGTGTCCGCATTAACGCCTGAAGAGGAACTTCCCGTGCCGGTGGAACCGTATAACACGTTGAGCGTTGCTTTACCGGCTACGCCGTCGGCCGTCAGCCCGTTGGCAGTTTGGAAGGCAGTCACAGCCAGTTGGGTGGCTGCGCCGTAATCCCCGTCCAGGCTGCCGGAGTAATAACCCAGATCTTTCAGGCGGCTCTGCAGCGCGCGCACGCCGCTGCCGTTCATGTTCAGCTTCAGCGAGCCCAGGTTTGCCACCACAGAGCTGGCTTTTTTAGCGGAGGTGGAATACAGTTTCGTCAGCGTCGTGGGGCCGGCGATTCCATCGGCATAAATCGAGTTGCGTTTCTGGAACGCCACAACGGCCGCTTCCGTGGTTTCGGCAAAGGTACCATCCGCGGTGCCGCTTATGTACCCCAGCACGATCAGCCGGTTTTGCAGTATTTTCACCTGTTCGCCGGTGGAGCCAAGCTGCAGGTAGATGTTGGTTTTTCCGTTTGTATAGCTGTTGGCGGTGGTGTTGCTGGAAGAGTTGTTGTTGTTGTTGGAGGAACTGGAAGAACTGGAACTGCTGGAGCTGCTGGAGCTGCTGGAAGAGCTGGAGTTGCCGGTGGAGGACTTTTTAGGCACGGCATAATAACTGTATGCCTTTTCCTGCGTTTTCGTGCCCGCCACACCGTCGGCGGTAAGGTTGTTGGCTGTTTGGAAAGCCTTCACGGCGCTGGCTGTTCCGGCGCCGTAAGTGCCGTCCACCGATCCGGTATAATAGCCCAGCTCTTTTAAGCGCTGTTGAAGCTGCTTCACTGCTGTACCTTTGGAACCGCTTTGGAGCGTGGTGCTGGCCGCTGTGGTTGTAGCGGTAGGTTTGGGCGTGGCGGTGGCCGGAGCTACCGTGACATTGTTGTTGGGCGCGGCCGTGGCGCCGCCGGAAACGGTATTCACATTGCTGGGCGGGTTTGTGGCGTTATCGCTGCCAAAATTCCAGTTGGACCAATCCACCTGCTGCGAGCCGCCCGTAGTGGCGGGAGTAGGCGTAGGCGTGGCCGTAACCGCCGGAGTCGGCGTAATAACCGTATCAAACTGCTGCCCGGCGGTAGCAACCGTAAGGCCGTTCGTATCATCCACGATGCGGTCCGGTTCCACATAGCAGCCGGTCATGGCAAGCGCTGCAACCAAAAGTATAGCCAACAGCACAAGCTTGCGGGAATGCCCCGTGCCCTTTTGCTGTAAACGGTTGTTTTTCACTTAAAACACTCCCTCGTCAGGCTTGGTCGGGGTGCGCGGCAGGTATGCCGGCGCAATCAAGCGACACGTTTTATTGTACTAGGAAATATAAGGGAAAGCAAGTAAATTCACAAGGTTTCCCTTGCCCATCCTGTGTTCCCACAGTAATAGGACGAACTTCGCACGGCCTTTCATCCCGCCGCAAGCAAAAAACGCAGAGACCCTGCGGCTGCGACCCTGCAATGACAACCCTACGACGACATCCCTGTGGCACTCGCCTAACGCGCCTCCCCGGCACGAAGCGAAAGCGAATACAGTACCGCCTCCCGCACGGGAACGCCCGTAGCCTGCGTGAGCGCGCGCCTGTACAGAGCGATCTGTTCGCCGTAAAGCTGCCAAAGCTCTCCCGTATCGGCTACACGATCGGTTTTATAATCGACCAGCACCCATTGCCCGTTAAAAAGATAGCATAAATCCACAATGCCCTGCACAATCAACCCATCCCGCTCCGGCAGCAGCAGGTTGAAGCTCCATTCCCGGCGAACCTCGCTGGATGTAAGCGCCCGCCTGCCCCAGGGGCTTTCCAAAAACGCGGCGATCGGCTCCGCTTCTACTAAAAGCCTTTCCTGCTGCATAAGCCTCCGGCGCGCGCAAAGCTCATTAAGCTCGGCCACAATGCGGGCGCGCAGGGGTTCAGGTTCGTCAATCACATCCCGTAACCGCGCATAGGGCAGCAGCGAAAGCGCCTTATGCGTTGCAACCCCCCGGCGAAGCCCCGTCTGTTCCGCCGGAGGAGCCAGGAAAGCGGGCAGCGCGGGCAGATCGTCCATCCGCTTCACACGCGCCATCGCAAGCGGCAGGCGTTTCAGGTCGGCCGTTTCCGCCGTGGTTTCGCCCGCCTCGTCAGGCCGCGGCGTATCGATCTGCTCTGCTTGCCTGTCTGCATACGCCAGCGCCGTCGCGCCCACCTTGAACGGCTGGTGTGTAAGCGTCATTTTCGGCGCGACCGGATCCCCTACTTCCGCCGTAACAGAAAGCCGCATCGCAGCAAGGCGCGCCTCCCGCGCCAGAACAGCCAGCCGTTCGCGGCGGGCGTTGAGCGCGTCCGGCTCGGCGCAAGCCTGCGTACCGCACTGCGCGCGGGTCGTGTCGCTGGGATCGTTGTGGAAAACAACGGTCCATCCGGGTTGTTTTTGTGGAAAATTTGTGTTTTGCGTGGAAAACTCATCCGTCCGCTGCGTTGTCCTCAACAAGATGTCGGAAACGTCGGGCGCGTCCGAAACGATATAATCGTCGTTTCGGTTCAGGCACTGGCATACCCAATCCAGCATACTGCCCGCGCCAAACACCTCATACGCCGACCCCGCGCTTTCCGCGCGCGTTTTGCAATCATCCGGCAAAGACGCGCCACTACTGCCCAGCAGCACCAACTCGTCACGGGCACGCGTCATGGCCACATACAAAAGCCGCGTACGCTCCGCCCTCTCTTCCGCCTGGGCGCGCAAATCCATAGCGGCCTTCAGCAGCGTATCGCTCGTGGTGCGCATGTTTTCGTTCACGTAGGGCAGCGCTACGCCCAGCCGCGAATGCATGGCCAGCGAGGAGGCGCTTTTTCGGATAAACGATTCCTCCAGCCCGACCACGAAAACCACGGGAAACTCAAGCCCCTTGGATTTATGGATGCTCATTACCCGCACCACGTCCTCCCAGGGGCTGAGCACTGTGGGAGAAGACGCGTCGCGCGCGCCCGTTTGCGCTTCCACCGACGAAAGAAAATCCTGCAAATCACCGCCGCGGCGCTTCACGTGGTCGCCCGCTTTTTCGCACAGCATCCTCAGGTTGGCCTGGCGCAGTTTCCCCCCGGGCTGGCAGCCGTAAAACGCATACAGGCCGGAACGGTTCAGCCATCCCCACAGGTACTCGTTCAGCGGCGTTTCCGTGAGCAAAAAGCGTTCGTGTTCCAGCTCCGCCAGCGCCTGGGAACAGCGCCCGGCCAGCGCGCCTTCCCCGGCCGCCGCCTTGCGCACCGCATCCAGATACGAGGTGGAAAAACTACCCAGCCGTACGGCGGCCAGTTCCCGGTCGCTCATGCCGAACGCGGGGCCGCGCAGCCAGGCCAGCAGCGCCAAATCATCGGCAAAATTGTTCAGCAGCCGCAGAAAATTAAGCGCCTGCCCAATCTCCTCCGTTTCCATGCCGGAGCCGCCGTCCTCGCAGTACACGGGTATGCCGCGCTCGCTCAGCGTTTTTTCCAGCACGTCCGAAACGCCCTTCATCTTTGGGCCGAGCACAGCGATATCCCGGTAACGCAGCGTGCCCGCGGGGTTTCCCTCGCGGTCCGTTACCGGCCGCCCCACGCGGCGCTCAATCTCCTGTGCCACGGCATAGGCCTGCGCTTGTACGCGCTGCGCCGCTTTCACCGGCTGGGTAAACAGGTGCAGGGTCGTTGGAGGGTCGTTGCCGCTGGGCACGCCCGGATAAAGCCGCGCCTGCTCATCGTATTCAATTTCGGTCACATCCCCGCGCATCACGCGCCCGAACACACGGTTTACCGCGCGCAGCACCGTTTCACGCGAGCGAAAATTGGCGTTGAGCGAGATACGCCTTTGGGGCGCCTGCTCCCCCTGGGAAAAAGCCTTCGCCTTCTCCATGAAAAGCGTGGGGTCGGCCTGCCGGAAACGGTAAATGCTCTGCTTTACGTCGCCCACGTAAAAATACCGCTGCGTCACGCCGGTTGTTTCACGTGAAACATCTCGCTTCAAGGCGTTCAATATGGCTTCCTGAACGGCGCTGATATCCTGATATTCATCCACGAACACGCCGTCGAAACGGGCGGACACGGCTTCGCGTATGCCCTTATCTTTCAGAATCTTCAAAGCCATCCGTTCCAGATCGTTATAATCCAGCAGGTTCCGGTCACGCTTGCGCTGGGCATAGCATTCGTCCATCTCTTTGGCGAGCGCCGCCAGACCGCTTAACGCGGGCTGCATGGCGTTGAGCCGTTCAATCGCCGTCTCCGGCTGTTCGGGCAGATGGCTGCTTACGGATTTTACGATTTTTTTAACGCCTTCGCGCCCTTCCTTATATCGATCCCGTATCGCCGACTGTTCGTCGTCCAGCTTACGCAGCGTCGGCAGCCTATCCAGCAAAAAGGCTGCGGCGGCAGCAGTTACGGGGGTCAGCCCTTCCCGGGAGGCCTGGGCCAATGCCTCCACGGATAAAACGTCCGCACGCATCAAATCGCGGTAAGGCTGCGGGCAAAGGGGTTCCTCGCCAATCGCGGCGTTTGCCTGCGCCAGACTCAGTGCGCCTTCCAGCAGAAGCCTGCAATCGGCCAGCAGGGTTCGCTGCATTTCTCCTTGCGTCAGGTCGACCGAAGAATATCGTTTGTTCGCGCACCCCTCCAGCCACTCGAAGGGCTCGGGCAGGCTCATTAAGAAGGGATACAGATCATCCAGCATCTTGTCGATCTGTTTTTCTTCAAATTTCGCCGTCAGCGCGGCAGACGGCGAGTCGCCTGCGCCCGCCCGCTCGTACAGATGATCCAGCGCTTCGCTTTTGGCCTGGTTCCTTAAATTGGCGCAGGCGGTTTCGTCTCCCAGCGATGCCTGGGGGTCGATATCTGCCGCCTGGAAATATTCCCGAACAAGTTTCTGGCAAAAGCTGTGCAGCGTACTGATCTGCGCATTTTCCAGCAGTTCCGTCTGCCTGCGCATGCGGCGGTCGGCCGCGGCTTCCTGCGAAAGGCGATCCTGCAGGCGTTCGCGCATTTCCGCAGCGGCGGCACGCGTAAAAGTGACGATTAATAGCCTGTCCACGGACAGGCCTTCATTGTGGATCAAAGTAAAAATGCGCTCGATCAACACGCGGGTTTTGCCGCTGCCCGCGGCCGCGGAAACCAGCAGTTCGCGGTTGTTTGCGTTTACGGCGGCTTCCTGCGCTGCGGTAAGGCCCATACGATCACCCCTGTGCAATCATTGTAGCGCGAAAAAGCCTTGCTTGGCAAGGGTATGTGTGCTATACGGGAATGTTTCACGTGAAACATTACGCCGCGAACAATAACCTTGCCGCGATGCCTGCGCGCAAGCGATTGCCATATCGGTTTTCGCCATGGTATAATACCGCTATTCCATTGTATTGGGAGGGATTCCATGGCCAACATGCAATTCGACCCGGAAGGCATCAAGCGCAGCATCGAGGGAAAACTGCAGCGGTATTACGGCGTGACCGTACAAAACGCGTCCATGCAGCAGCTATATAAAGCCACCGCCTCCACCATCCGCGACCAGATTATGCAAAAGTGGATGATCAGCCGCGAAATGCGCGCCAGCGAACAGGGCAAGCGGCTTTATTACCTGTCCGTGGAGTTTTTAATGGGCCGCAGCATGAACAGCAACCTGATTAACCTTTGCAGCCAGGCGGAATACCGGCAGGCGCTGGAATCGCTGGGCGTAAACCCGATTGCGCTGATGGCCGAGGAGCCGGAACCCGCGCTGGGCAACGGCGGGCTGGGCCGCCTGGCCGCCTGCTTTTTGGATAGCCTGTCCAGCCTGAATATCCCTTCGATGGGCTGCACAATCCGTTATGAATACGGCCTTTTCCGCCAGAAGATCGTAGACGGCCAGCAGGTGGAACTGCCGGATACCTGGCTGCAAAACGGCAACGTTTGGGAAATCGTTTCCACCGAAGATATCTGCCAGGTGCAGTTCGGCGGGGACGTGCGCGAAACGGAAACGAACGGGCGGCGCTATTTCACGCTGGAAAACGCCTACACCATTGACGCCGTACCTTACGATATGCCCATCGTCGGCTATGATACCGACTGCGTAAACACATTGCGCACCTGGAGCGCGCGAAGCTGCGAGCTGTTCGACCTGAAAACCTTCGGGCACGGAGAATACGACCGCGCCATGGACGAAATGAAAATGGCCGAAGTGATCAACAAAGTGCTCTACCCCGAGGACAGCCATTGGGAAGGCAAGCTGCTGAGGATGAAGCAGCATTACTTTTTTACCTCGGCTACGCTGCAGTACGCGCTTAAGGACTTTAAACGCCAATACGGCAACAATTTCGACCTATTGCCGGACAAGGTGGTATTCCATATTAACGATACGCATCCGGGCATGGCGATTCCGGAACTGATGCGTCTGCTGATTGACCAGGAAGGGCTGGGCTGGGACGCGGCGGAGAGCATCACCCGCCGCTGCATCGCCTACACCAACCATACCGTGATGCAGGAAGCGCTGGAGCATTGGCCGTTGGACATGGTAAAGCAGACTCTTCCGCGCGTGTTTATGATTTTGGAGGAAATGAACCGCCGCCTTTGTGCACAGCTATTCACCATCTTCCCTGACCAATGGGAACGCATCGGCCATATGGCGATCCTTGGTTACGGTCAGCTGCATATGGCCAACCTGTGCGTCGCCTATGCTTTCAGCGTAAACGGCGTGAGCCAGCTGCACGGTAAAATTTTGACCGAGAGCCTGTTCCACGATTATCACCTGGTTGAGCCGGGTAAATTCAGCGCGATCACCAACGGCATTACGCACAGGCGCTGGCTGCTTTCCGCCAACCCCGGCATGCGCGACCTGATTGCTTCGGCGATTGGCACGGGTTTCTACCGCGACGCCGACGAACTGCAAAAGCTGCTTCCCTTCGCCGGGGACGCCGCTTTCCGCCATAATTTCGAACAGGTGAAGCGCGTGAACAAACAGCGGCTGTCCGCGTTGATTGAAAAACGCCAGGGCATAGCGCTGGATCCGGATTTTATTTTCGATGTGCAGGCCAAGCGCCTGCACGAATACAAGCGCCAGCTGCTTAACGCCCTGCATATTCAGGTGCTTTACAACCGCGTAACGGATGATCCGAACTACGACGCGCCGCCGCGGCTGTTCCTTTTTGGCGCCAAGGCTGCGCCGGGGTATTACCGCGCCAAGCTGATTATCCGCTACATTAATGCTTTGGCCTAACTGATTAACAAAAACCCGCGCGCGCGCAAGTTCCTCAAAGTCGTCTACATCGAAAACTACGACGTTTCCACCGCGGAGTTTCTCATGCCGGCCGCGGAGATCAGCCAGCAGCTTTCCACCGCGGGCAAGGAAGCCAGCGGCACCGGCAACATGAAGTTTATGATGAACGGGGCGCTTACGCTGGGTACCATGGACGGCGCAAACGTGGAGATTTACGACCGCGTCGGGCCCGACAACATCTATATTTTCGGCATGCGCGCGGACACGGTGGAAGGAATGTACAAGGAACGCAGCTATAACCCCATGAGCATCTTTGAAACCAACGCGGAAATCCGCCGCGCGCTGAGCCAATGGCTGGATGGCACCCTTTTCCCGGACGAACCCATGGCGCTGCAGGATTTGTACCACATGCTGCTCATCGGCGATTACGGCGGAATGGCGGACGAATACTTTGTACTGAAAGACTTCGGCAGTTATTCCATGGCCAACCTGAGAATGCTTACCGATTACCGTGATCGCGACAAGTGGCTGAAAAAGGCTATTATCAACGTTTCCCAATCCGGCTATTTCGCCTCGGACCGCACCATCCGCGAGTATAACGACCGGATATGGCATATACAGCCAATCTAACCAACACAACGAAAAAGCCGCGGCGGAAATGTTTCCGCCGCGGCTTTTTGTTGCTGAAAAGTGAGCTTCGACCATTTTTAAGTTCCGTTCAAATGGGATATTTGAACAGGCAGGCTGCCATAACGTTTTCACCGTTGTTTTAAGCACGAAGAAAGTTAAATGTTTACGCCCAGCAGCGCCTTGGCTAACAAGCCGATGAGGAACGAGATGATCATTACGCCCATACTGATACTGATCATTTCCGTAAAGCGCCTGCGGAACGGCACGCTCTTGGCGACGCTGACGTAGTAGTTAAACACTGTAATCACCAGCACCACGACCACAATCATCAACAGCAGGGCGACGAGCCACAGCGAGTTCGGTACAAACAGGTAGGGAAGCACCAGCAGCGTTACGGTGACAAGATAGGCGATGCCCGTGTAGATGCTGGATTTTACGGCGTTCGGGTTACCATCGGCACGCTCGGCTAAATAATTGCTGGCCGCCATGGAAAGCGTGGCGCTGATGCCGGTGATAATACCGCTTAACGCGACCACCCGCGTGTTTTGCAGCGCGAAGGACAGGCCCGCGATGGTACCGGTCAGTTCCACCAGCGCGTCGTTTAAGCCCAGCACCATCGAGCCTACGTACTGCAGGCGTTCCTCGTTGAGCATGCCGATGAGCGCCTTCTCGTGGCGCATCTCATCCGCCTGCACGTTCGCGGCGTCCGGAATTTCCACCTTGAGCTTCTCATATACGGCTACGGCTTCGGTTTCTGTTTGCGAAAGGCGTTTAAGCACGAAGGTATACCCTGCAATGACCGTTTGCAGCTTCAGCCAAATCAGTTTCCAGCGGTTTGGCTTCACATCTTTCCGGCTGACGCTTCGCCAGTAGGCGGCATGCAGTTTTTCGTCCGCGCCCATGCGGTTGAGCAGGGCGGAATTGTCCGCGTTCTTCTCCCGTTTGGCCATAAAGGCATAAATCAGCGCGCCCGTTTCCTCGTCGCACTGGCTGCGAAGCACCGTCGCCTGCGCGTTAACGCTAAGCGAGGAAAACCCCGGTATCTTGTTCTCCAATTTAACACCTCCCGTATCTGGTTGGTTCCCGTTTATACCCATGGTCGTATCATTATCCCCGTTGGCAAATTTCGTACATAAACACAGCGGCGGCCACCGCCGCGTTGAGCGATTCCGCGCCCCCGCGCATGGGGAGCGCAAAGCGGTGCGTAGCGCATTCTATAGCCTCCGGCGTAAGACCCGCGCCTTCGTTGCCGATCATGATGCATACCTTGGCCGGCAGCGGTGCCCGGCGATAAAAATCTTCTCCGTCAAGCGCGGCGGCGATGACCGCGTACCCTTCCCGCTTTAATTCTTCAGCGGCTTCGGGCGCGCTTGCCGCCTGTACGCAGGGCACGCGGAAAATGCTGCCCATGGTGGCGCGAAGCGCCTTGGGCGAGAACGGGTCGGCACAGCCCGGGGTGAGCACGCAGCCGGAAAAGCCTGCCGCGTCAGCCGTGCGCAGGATAGTGCCGACGTTTCCGGGATCCTGTACGTTTTCTAAAAGCACAACGTGAGCCCCCAGGCTTTTTAGGGTCGCGGGCTCGGGTATCCTTACTGCGGCCGCGATGCCCTGCGGGGTTTTCACCTGCGAAATCGAGGCCAGAATATGCGCCGGCACGGCAAAGCGCGCCACTTCCGGCACTACGGACAGCAGCGCGGCATACCGGGCTTCGCAGCCTTCTTCCACGAAAATCGTGCTGATCTGCCCGGGCGCATTGTTCGCCGCTTCGGCGACCATATGTTCCCCTTCGCACAGGAACAGCCCGCTTTCGTCCCTGCCGCGTTTGGTTTGCAGGGCGCGGGCCGCCAACACGGCGGGATTGCGCAGGCTGGTTACGCTTTGCATCGGGTTCCTTTCCAGGCGGCGTTTACATCCGCTCCGGCGCTTCCATTCCGATTAAGTACATGGCGGTACGCAATGTGCTTTGCACGGCGCGGGTCAAGCGCAAGCGCGCCTCGCGCACGCCCGCGTTATCGTCGAGTATTCGGTTTTCGTAGTAAAATTTGTTATACGCCTTGGCAATCTCGGTCATCGCGCGGGTGACCATGCTGGGCTCGTTTTTATCCGAAGCATCGAGCACCGCTTCGGGGAAGCGGCTTAGCAGCAGCAGCAGTTCCTGGGCATAATCATCCGAAAGCGCGGCGAAATCCGGCGCGTTTTCGGGCAGCGCCTGCTCCCGCGCCTTGCGCAGCACCGAGCAACAGCGCGCGTGGGTATATTGCACGTAGGGGCCGGTTTCGCCGTCGAAATTCAGCGCCCTGTCCCACCAGAAATCAATATCTTTAATGCGGTTATTCTGGAGGTCGGCATAAATGACCGCGCCGATGCCCACCTGGCGGGCAACCTCCTGTTTATTTTCCAGTTCCGGGCTTTTTTCCTCGATAATCTGCAGCGCTTTCTCCTGCGCGCGCCTTAGCAGATCCTCCAGATAGACTACATAACCTTTGCGGGTGGAGAGCGTTTGCCCTTCGTAGGAGATCATGCCGAAAGCCACGTGCACCAAATCTTTGGCCCAGGGGTAGCCCATCTTCTCCACCACCTTGAACCATTGGCGGAAATGCAGGTCCTGCTGGTAGGCCACCACGTAGAGGCACTTGTCGAAATGGTAAGTATCCGCGCGGTAGAGCGCGGCGGCGATATCCCGCGTGGCGTAAAGCGTCGCCCCGTCCTTTTTAAGGATCAGGCAGGGCGGCATATCCGCGTCGGACAGATCCACGATGCTTGCGCCGTCGCTGACCGTTAGCAGGCTCTTGGCTTTCAGCTCGTCGATCACGCGGCCCATTTTATCGTTGTAGAATGATTCGCCCGCATAGCTGTCAAAGGTAACGCCCAACAGCTCGTACACCTTGGCGCAGTCGCGCAGGGTCACATCCTTAAACCAGTCAAACAGCTCCAGCGCCTCGGTGTCGCCATCCTCAATCGCTTTGAAATACGCGCGCCCCTCATCTTCCAGGGTATGCGCGCCGGTCTGCTCTTCCTCCCGTTCGGCTTCCTCGTGGAAGCGCACATACAGGCGGGTGAGCGCTTCCACGCCGTCGCGTTCCACCTCGGCGCGGCTCCCCCAGTGTTTGTAGGCGCTGATGAGCTTGCCAAACTGCGTGCCCCAGTCCCCCAGATGGTTGATGCCCACCGTACGGTAACCTAAAAAATCGTAAATGCGTTTCAGGCTATGGCCGATCATCGTTGTGCTCAAATGCCCGATGTGGAAGCGTTTGGCGATGTTGATGGAAGAATAGTCAATACAGATTGTTTTGCCCGCGCCAATCGCAGCCGAACCATAACGGTCGCCCGCGGCCAGCACTTTTTCCACCATGCGCGCGGCGAAGCGCTCGCGCCTAAAATAAAAATTCAAATATCCGCCCATCGGTTTGGTTTCGCAAACATCCGACGCGTCAATCGCCGCGGACAGCGCCTGGGCAATCTGCGGGGGCGCCTGGCGCAGGGCGCGGCTGAGCTTAAAGCAGGGAAAGGCATAATCGCCCATTTCTTTTTCGGGCGGCACTTCCAGATAACCCGCGATTTCCTCGCCGTTGGGCCGCCCTTCCGCAAGCGGCCAGCAGGTTTTCAACCCGTCGGCGATTAATC
>JADGQP010000040.1 GCA_017881705.1 Christensenellaceae bacterium | reverse complement strand
TGAACGTGAAGGTACCCCAGATTTACGAAAGGCTGAGGAACGCCAACCCCGCGGAGGTGGACGGGATCTTGTCGGATTATATCGGCTCTATCGGGCAGACCGCCGCGCAAAGCAAGCTGATGGTCAACTATATTTTTGTGGATATCGTACTGTCCGCCTCGCGTATCATCCGCGATTGCGGCGGCGACCCGCAGGAGATTATCCCCTCGGCATTCCAGGCGGATGGGAAAAGCGCGGTGGCTTCCACGCTGGAGGAGGCCGTGGCCATGGCGCGGGAACTGCTGCGCGCGGCGCTTGCCTACCGAGACGAGCAGGGCTCGGCGCGCTACGGTATGGTCATCCGGAAAGCGAAAGCCTTTATCGATGAAAGTTTTTCAAACCCCGACCTGACACTGCGGGAAGTGGCCGAACACGTGGCGCTGAGCAACAACCATTTTTGTACGGTCTTTTCGCAGGAGACGGGCGTGACGTTTACCGAATATATTACCTCTGTGCGGCTCGCCAAAGCGAAAGAGCTGCTTAGGGATCAGCAAATGCGCACCTCCGACGTGGCGTTTGCCGTGGGGTATAACGACCCGCACTATTTCAGCTACTTGTTTAAAAAGAACGCCGGTTTGTCGCCGCGCGACTACCGAAAAGGCGACTGATGAAAGCGCTGTCAGCGATACGCGCGCGCCGAGAGAATGAGCAGAACGGAAGAATTTCCCACAATTCGGAAAATATCACCCATATTTTAACCTGCCCGAGGCCGAACGGTATAACTTCAAAAAATTCTTAACCTAATCGAGAAACCGCTGCCTTTTTTTTACGGAGCACCTCCGATACAATATATTCATGAGCGGGAAGTACGGACAGCTTCCCGTAAAAAAACAAATCGAGGAGGTTCCCAAATCTATGAAGAAACTGCTTGCCATCCTGACGGCGCTGACCATGGTGTTCGCACTGTGCTCCTTCGCTGTCGCCGAAGACCTCATCAAGGTCGGCTACGCCCAGGTGGGCCACGAGTCTGACTGGCGCAACGCCAACACCCAGAACTACAAAGACGTGTTCTCCACCGAGAACGGCTATGACCTGAGCTTCGTGGACTGCGACAACGACAACGCTGTGCAGATTGAAGCCGTACGTAACTTCATCCAGCAGGGCCTTGATTACATCATCATCGCCCCCATCGAAACCGCTGGCTGGAACACCGTGCTGAAGGAAGCTAAAGATGCCGGTATCCCCGTGATTATCGCGGACCGCGCCGTGGACGCCGATCCTTCCGAGTATACCGCCCGTGAAGGCACCGACATGGTCAAGGAAGGCGAAACCGCCGCGAACTGGCTGGCTGAGAACTTTGCCGGCAAAGACGCTAACATCCTTGTGATCGAAGGCTCCGTAGGCTCTTCCGCGGCTCTGGGCCGTTCTGAGGGCTTCGCCAACATCATGAAGGATCATCCCGAATGGAAGATCGTGGACAGCCAGAGCGGCGACTTCACCCAGGCTGGCGGCCAGCAGGTGATGGAGAGCTATCTGAAGTCCTACCCGGGCAAGTTCAACGTAGTAGTTTGCCAGAACGATAACGAAGCCTATGGCGCCATGGATGCCATGGACGCGGCTGGCGTTACCTACGGCGTTGGCAAAGACGTAACCCTGATCTCCTTTGACGCGACCCACGCGGGCCTGCAAGACACCCTGGACGGCAAAATCAACTGCGATGTTGAGTGCAACCCGATCCAGGCTGGCGTAGTCAAAGACATCATCACCAAGCTTGCGGCTGGCGAAACCGTCGAAAAGTTCACCCTCATCGTGGACAAGGCGTTCGTTGCCCCGACCATCACCTCTCAGTATGCCACCACGATGACCCAGGAAGTCTTGGAAGGCCGCGCGTACTAAGCAGCCGACGGATTTTCTCTGAATAGTAACACACGGGAACTGTGGAGAAGTGGGAGAGGCCTTACAGCTCCTCCCACTTCTCCGTATGAGAGTCGCGGGCGGCATGACGCTCGTTCTTTCACACAAAGACGAAAGGAATGGATTGGATGACGATGGATGAAAAGGTCGTCCTGACCATGCGCGGAATCACCATGACCTTTCCCGGGGTCAGGGCGCTGGATAACGTGGATTTTACCCTGCGTAAAGGCGAAATTCACGCGCTGATGGGAGAAAACGGCGCGGGAAAATCAACACTGATTAAGTGCCTGACCGGCGTGCATGATTTTGACCAAGGCGAGATACGGGTGGATGGTATTAACGGGCCGATACGGAACCACTCCACGATGGAGGCGCAAAAGCGCGGTATCTCCACCGTATATCAGGAAGTCAACCTTTGCCCTAACCTGAGCGTGGCGGAAAATCTTTTTATTAGCCGTGAACCGCTCAACAAAGCGCATATGATCGACCGCAAAGCCATTGTGAAGCGTGCGCAGAAGCTGGTTGATGGTTTTGATATGAACATCGACGTTCAGCGAAGTCTGGGCGACTTTTCCCTTGCGCTCCAGCAGATGATTGCCATCGCGCGCGCGGTGGATATGGAGTGTAAAATCTTAATTTTAGACGAGCCAACCTCTTCGCTGGATGATAATGAAGTGACCAAGCTTTTCACCCTAATGCGGAAACTGCGCAACAATGGCGTGGGCATTATTTTTGTGACCCACTTCCTGGAGCAGGTTTACGAGGTCTGCGACCGTATCACCGTATTGCGTAACGGCCAACTGGTGGGGGAATACCCCATTACGGCGCTGCCGCGCATGAGGCTGATCGCCGCCATGATGGGCAAGGATATCGACGACCTGGCCAAAATTAAACCGGAAAACTGCGATAATCTTTGTGGTGGAATGTTTATCGACGCTAAGGGGCTTAGCCATGTGGGGAAAATTAAACCATTCGATCTGGATATCCATGTGGGCGAAGTGGTTGGCCTTACCGGGCTGCTGGGCTCCGGCCGCAGCGAGCTGGCGCGCGCCATTTATGGCGCGGACCGCGCGCAAACGGGCACTTTGAAGGTAAAGGATAAGCTGGTGCACATTTCTCAGCCAATCGACGCGATGAAGCTGGGAATGGGGATGCTGCCGGACGACCGCAAAGCGGAGGGCATTATCGACGAGCTGTCCGTTCGGGAAAATATCGTTCTGGCGATGCAGGCGCACCGCGGGATGCTTAAACTTTTACCCATGAAAGAACAGTGCGATATAGCTGATAAGTATATCGCGCTTCTGGGAATTAAAACGCCGAGCCGGGAAACGCCGCTAAAACAGCTTTCCGGCGGTAACCAACAGAAGGTTATTATTGCGCGGTGGCTGGCAACGGATCCGGATTTCCTGATTCTGGACGAGCCTACGCGCGGTATCGATATCGGTACCAAAACGGAGATTCAAAAGCTCATCATCCAATTGGCCGGAGAAGGGAAAAGCATCCTGTTTATTTCCTCGGAGATCGAAGAGATGCTTCGCACCTGCAACCGCCTGGCGGTGCTGCGCGATGGCGAGAAGGTCGGCGAAATCTCCGGGGATATGTCACAGGAAAGCGTGATGCACGCAATCGCCGGAGGTGAAAACGCATGAAGCAAAAAATCCGAAAAATCACAAAGATGCGGCTGTTCCTGCCCATCTTCAGCATGCTGTTGGTCATGGCGATCAACATGATCTACGATGTGGCCAACGGCAATGTGTTTTACAACTTCTTTACCATCAGCATGAAAAACGGTCTGCTGTATGGCCGCCTGATTGATATTCTAAACCGCGGCAGCGAGGCTGCCATCCTGGCGATCGGCATGACGCTGGTGGTTTCCTCTTCCGCAGGCGTGGATATTTCGGTCGGCTCGGTCATGAGCCTGGCAGGCGGTATGTGCTGCATGCTGCTGGCAGGGTTCGGTAATGCCAACGTTTCGCAATACGCTGTGCCCCTCTGGGTCGGCTTGATTGCCGGTTTGTTGATCGCCTGCCTTTGCGGCGCGTTTAACGGTTTCCTGGTTTCGTACTTGAACATACAGCCCATGGTGGCGACGCTGATTCTGTTCTCGGCGGGTCGCGCGATCGGCCTGCTGCTGTGCAACAGCGCCATCGTGTATGTCCGGGTGTCGTCCTTCCAGTTCCTGGGCGGCTATTGCGGGTTTATTCCCACGCCTATCCTGGTGGCCGCGGTATGTATTATTGTGATGTCGCTGGTGCTAAAGCACACGGCGTTGGGCATGTACGTGCAGAGCGTGGGCATTAATGCAAAAGCCGCGCGCATCTCCGGCTACCAGTCCAAGCGAATCATCTTCACCACGTTTGTCATCTGCGGCCTGCTTGCCGGTATCGCCGGTCTGGTAGCCACAAGCCGTATCTACTCGGCCGATACCAACAATATTGGGCTGAACTTCGAGCTGGACGCCATCCTTGCGGTGGCGCTGGGCGGCAACAGCCTGGGTGGTGGGAAATTCCGCCTATCCGGCTCCATCATCGGTGCGTACACCATTCAGGCGATTACAACTACGCTGTATGCTCTGGGCATCAGTTCCGCACAGGCGCCGGTGTTCAAGGCCGTTATTGTCATTATGATCGTTACCATCCAATCCCCGGCAATGAAGAATTACCTGGCCAAACGCGAAGCAGCGAAACTGTTGGCCGCGCATAAGGAGGTGGTCGGCATATGAGGACTTCCCCACTTGCCCCGCGCTCCCATCGGCGAATGAATAACCATACGGTGCTGGTCCTGATAACGATTGCCTTATTCGCCATGATGTATGCCACCGGCTGCGTAGCTTATGCCGGCAAGGGCTTTGCGCACCTTCAAACGTTTCTGAATATTCTGATTAACAACTCGGGCCTTGTCTGTATCGCCTGCGGTTTGACCTGCGTTATGCTCACCGGCGGCATCGACATCAGCGTCGGCGCTTTGGTTGCTATGGACTGCATGTTTATCGCTGTGGGCATCGAGTATTGGGGAATTTCTTCACCGATCCTGATGCTGCTGGTGCTAATAATAGGCGTAGCCTTCGGCTTAATGCAGGGCGCCTGCGTCGGTTACCTGGGCATCCAGCCCTTTATCGTCACCATTGCCGGTATGTTCTTCGCCCGCGGTATGACGGCCGTCATTTGCACCCAGCAGGTGTCCATAAAGTCCGATGCGTTTTTCGTGAGCCTGGCAAATTTGAAATTCAGCATACCCTTTCAAATCGGTGCCTACCTGAACGGCAAAGGCAAGGTAATGGTACCCTATTTCCGCCTGCCGGTGATCATTGCGCTGGTTGTGCTGGTGGCAGTGTACCTGCTCCTTCGCTATACGCGTTTCGGGCGCAGCCTTTACGCAGTGGGCGGGAACCAGCAATCCGCGGCGCTGATGGGGCTGGATGTAAAGAAGGTTCGTACCGAGGCGTATGTGCTGTCCAGCTTCCTGTGCTCCATCGGCGGTATCTGTTATTGCCTCAACACCATGGCTGGAACTACTACGCAGGCGTTAGGGCTTGAAATGGATGCCATTGCGTCGTCCGTAATCGGCGGCACGCTGTTAACCGGCGGCGTAGGAAACGTAATTGGTTCCTTTTTCGGCGTTCTCATCAACGGTACGATCTCAAGCCTGGTTAAAACCAACGGCAAGTTGATTTCCTCCTGGTCCAACGTCGTATCCGCGATGCTGCTG
>JADGQP010000003.1 GCA_017881705.1 Christensenellaceae bacterium | reverse complement strand
TTGAGCAACTCGCGCCCTAACGTGTCCGCCGTAAACACCGTGGGCGCATAAATGAGTAAGTTCGCGCCCGCATTTAAAAAATCCTGCCCTGTGGAAGCGTCAAAGAAGCTGACGGCCAGCGTTTGAATCGCATCGAAGCCGTTTGTACGCCTGCCGGACGCCGCAGGTTCCGCCAAAGATGCCGTTGGCGCGGGAGCACGCCCCTCCAGAACAAAGGTTTCGCGTCGCAGTTCGGCCAACCTGGCGATTGCCGAGCGCCGAAGCGCGTTGATTGCTGAAACAGGCACGAAAACCGGTTCCGTGTCAATCTCCAGCTCACCCTGCAAACAAAACGGCGTATCCCCCAGCTTTCGCAAAGCGTTTGCTATTTCCTCCGGCATCAGCGCGCGTGTGCGCGGCGCCTGCGCCGTTTCTCCATCGACCTCCGCCGTGCTCTCTCCGTCGCTCGCCCACAGGCGCATGGGCTCGCCCACGCGCGCACGGAAACGCAGTGTAACCGGCAGCGGCGGTTCCGTGAGGGCTTCCGTCCAAAGCTGCTGCGTAACGTCTGTCAGACGCAGCAACGCGTCGCCTGCGCGCGCCTGCGCGCCCGGGCGTAGCCGAATCACCGCGCGTTCGCTCTGTTCCGGCCCGGAATAACGCACTTCCTCGTCCGGCGTGCCCGCGATGAGCAAGCCGTCGCCATCGTGGAGCGTCGCGCTTAACCGCGCGACAGCCAGGCCGTTTTTCACATAATCGATCGCGCCTACGGCTACGCCCCCGTGCCCGACGCGCTCGGTTGCGCACAATGCCGCGTCCTGCGCGCCGAAAGCGTGCCCCCTGGTAAAACCGCCTCGGTGAAACGCCTGCTTCAACGCGGTGTTTTCCGCCTCGTCTGCCGGTGCAAACGTTCCGTTCGCCAGCGCGTCCAGGGCTTTGCGGTATCGGTCGGTCACCACGGCCACGTACTCGGGTCGTTTTAGACGGCCTTCGATTTTCAGGGCTTTTACGCCCGCGGCCTGTAAAAGCGGCAGGTCGTCGCGCAGGCACAGATCGCGCATGGAAAGCAGCGCGGCCGTCGTGGAGCCCAGCGTAACCTGCTGGCGGCAGGGCTGCGCGCAGCGGCCGCGGTTTCCGCTGCGACCGCCCGCCATGCTGGAAAGCAGACATTGCCCGCTTACGCCCGCACACAACGCGCCGTGTACGAACACTTCGATATCCGCGCCCGTGGCCGCCGCCTGCGCGATTACCGCAAGCGGACATTCCCGCGCCAGCACCACGCGGCGAAAGCCGTGCTCCAACGCAAAGCGCGTACCCGCGGCGGTATGGATGGCCATCTGCGTGCTGGCATGCAGCTCCAGCGTGGGAAAACGTTCCCTTGCCAATCGCGCTACGCCAAGGTCCTGTACAATCACCGCATCCGCGCCGCACGCGCTGACTGTGGCCAGGGCATCCAGCATCGCGTCCGTTTCGTCCGGCTTAATCAGCGTGTTCAGGGTAACGTACACCCGTACGTGGAACAGGTGCGCGTAGGCCACCGCTTTTTCCAGCGCCTCGGCATCGAAATTGGCCGCCGCGGCGCGTGCGCCAAAGCGGGCGTATCCAAGGTATACGGCGTCCGCGCCCGCGCAAACGGCAGCGCGAAGGGAAGCCGCGTCCCCCGCGGGCGCCAGCAGCTCCATAGCCCCGTTCACATTGCCCAAACGCAGACCGCCTTCCGCCGACAAATCGGCGCGGAGCGTTCGCCCCGCGCCGCACGCGCTCCTGTTATATCTGATCGAAGGGGAATACCTGCCCGTACGTTTCCACGCGGATGGAGCGAATCGTCTGCGGCTTATTCGGCCGGTCGTTACGATCGGTCGGCACGGCTACGATGCGTTCCGCTTCTTCCATGCCTTCCAGCACCTTGCCGAACGCCGCGTACGCGCCGTTGAGGTGAGGGCTGTCGCTGGTCATAATAAAAAACTGAGATCCCGCGCTGTCCATCTTCATGCTGCGCGCCATGCTAAGCACCCCGTAGGTATGCCGTATCGGGTTAGGCACGCCGTTTTGCTCAAACTCGCCTTTGATGGAATAGCCCGGGCCGCCCGTGCCGGTTCCCTTAGGGCAGCCGCCCTGAATCATAAACCCAGGAATACAGCGATGAAAGATCAGGCCATCATAAAAACCGCTGTTTGCCAGCGCGATAAAATTGCCTACCGATTGCGGCGCGGCGTCCGGATACAGTTCACCCTTCAATACACCGCCGTCCTGCAGGATCATTTCAAACGTCGGATTTTCCAAAAGACAACCCTCCCGTTGGTTTTATCCGTCCGGAGTTATTCCTCCGTAACGTTGCGATAACGCTTGTATTATAACAGAATCAGCAGAACATGCAAGCTCGGCCGGCGAGAGTTTACGGTTATATCGCCCTGTATGCGCGCGGCACGTTCAAACACCCGCCCGTATAACCTGGAATATGTTTCCATGCTTCATGCCGTTTTAGAAAAGGTTCTTCATCCCTTGAAACTAAAAGCACGATCTGTTACAATAGCCATATACTTCCTAAAGATCATCCTATCCGATTGTTCAACGGGTGCTTCTACGCCTTACAATGGGAAAGGAGAAGCTATGGGTGACCGCAAAACCGCATTAATCGTCGACGACGCAAAACGTTTCGGCGGACAATCGCTTTTTGAACCGGAATACCAGCCGTTCATCGTTACAAACGAAAACGATGCGCTGGCGTTTTTGCGCGCGCACACGGATGTTGCGATCACGCTGATCAACCTGGAGGCTTCCCCTGCTGCGGGGCTCGCACTGCTGACTGCCATACGGGAGCAGGCCGCGCTGGATAGGATGCCCGTTTGGATCTGCCTGGATCCACAGGACGAGCATAGCGTAGAACGTTCTTTTCAAGCCGGAGCGGACGAGATGATTTACCGCCTGCCCAGCGACACAGCGATAAGGTATCAAGTGCGCAGGTTTAAGGCTTTCCCCGTTCGGTACGCAAGTGACGGCGTTGCGCCGCTGCCGGAGCAGACGCTTGGCAAACCGTGGCATCGCCGGGGAGAGAACACTCTTCGTTCAAGCGACAGCCGATTTTCTTCCATCCTCAACGCCGTGCCCGGCGGCATCGCCATGTATGATATTACCGACGGGGTAAAATTATTGCATTCCAACGATGTGCTCAGCCGTATGTGCAACTACACAGCCAGGGAATACCAGCGGTTGATGCGGGAGGATTATCATCAGCTCATCGATCCAAGGGATTATCAGCTTGTGGATGACATTCTCGATTCGTTGCGTAAAAATCCCCGGCGTATGGAAGGGATGTTCCGGGTTCTCACCAAAGACAAATCCACGCGTTGGGTGCGCGCGTCCGCAGCGCCGACTGGTGACGGGCTTATATACAACACGGTTTTTCTGGACATCACGCAGGACAAGGAAAACGAGATCCGCAATGAGCAAATGCGCAACGAATTGCTGTACCGCACCGAGTACGACGCGCTGACCGGCATCTATAACCGCGAAGCCTTTTACCGCCGTACCGCCGAAATGCTGCGCACGCACACCACGGAGCCTTATGTAATTATGGTGATGGATATCGACCGTTTTCGGGTCGTCAACGATATCTTCGGCAAGGAAATCGGGGATCGAATCCTCGTTTCCGTCAGCGAAGGCATCAAGAGTTTTCTGGGCGGATCGGGCACCTACGCGCGTATGGAGGCGGACCATTTCGCGGCCTGTTTCCCACAGCAAATGCTGGACATGGAACGGATTGTCAGCCTGTTTGACGGCCGCCTGAAGCAGGAAAACGTCAATTTCCATATTCTGCTGTATTTCGGCGTTTACCGGATCCATAATTATAACGTGCCCGTCAACCACATGTGCGACCGCGCCGCCATGGCGATGAAAACCATTAAAGGCAGCGCCGTTAATCGTTTTGCATTTTATGATGATAAACTCCGTCAGACAATGCTGGAAGAAAACGCGATTCTGGACGAAATGAACAAAGCGCTGGAAGAGGGGCAGTTTGTGCCTTTTCTCCAGCCTGTTTTTAATGTCGACAGCGACCGGCCCGTAAGCGCGGAAATGCTGGTGCGTTGGCAGCACCCCGAAAAAGGGCTCGTGCTTCCCGGCCAGTTTATTCCCCTGTTTGAACGCAACGGGTTTATTACCAAACTGGATCGCTATATCTGGGAGCAGGCGTGCATCCTTTTACAGCAATGGAAGGCGGACAACTGCTTGATCCCCATCTCCGTGAACATCAGCCGGATCGACCTGTATTATACCAGCCTGTGCGACGATCTGATAAACCTCACGCGCCAGTACGGGGTGGAGCCCTCCAGCCTGCGGCTGGAGATTACCGAGAGCGCGTACACACGGGATCCGGAGGAACTGCTGGAAGTCATCAACCAGCTTCGGGACCATGGTTTTTTGATTCTCATGGATGATTTTGGCAGCGGGTACAGCAGCCTGAATGTGCTGATGGATATGCCCGTGGATATCCTCAAGCTGGACTTTCACTTTCTCGCCCGGCTGAACACCAACCCGCGCGCCGGCAGCATATTAACCAGCATCGTACGCATGGCCAAGTGGCTGAATATACCCATCGTGGCCGAGGGCGTGGAAACGCCCGAACAGCTGGCTTTTCTTCGTTCCATCGGCTGCGACCACGTGCAGGGTTACCTGTTGGCCAGGCCCATGAGCGTAGCCAGCTATACCCGCGAGTTCGTAAAAGGCGAGCGAAAACCCACCCCCGAATTCACACAGAGCCAAAAGCAGGAGGTCGATCTTTCCTACCTTTGGGATATCAGCGCCCAAGCGGAGATTCTGTTCAACGGCATGATCGGCGGCATGGGCATCTACGAGCTCGTCGGCGACCAGCTGGAAATTCGCCGTGTGAACGATGGGTATTATGAGCTGTTCGGCTGCACCCCCAAGCAGGTTTTCGACTACGCACGAAACGTGCTCAATAGCATCCATCCGGACGATCGCGCGGCCGTATTGGCCGCCTGCCAAAAATCGGTGCTCAGCGGGCGCGTGGAACAGCTGGTTTGCCGGCATTTCCGTTATAACGACGACCGTCAGCTTTGGCTGGAAACCCGCGTGCGTTTTCTGGGCAAGGCCGGTTTGAACGACGTGTTTTTTTCCACCTTCAACGACGTTACGGAAAAAAAGGAGTTCGAACGCGCCAGCACGCTGCGCAATTACTCGCTGCTGTTAAGCTCCATCTATTCCGGCGTATTCGAGCTGAACCTTACGACCGGCCTCACGCGCGTTGTGCATGTGACAGACGTATTCGACAGCCGAATCGATTCGTCCCACCCGCTGGACTGGCTTCAGGATAAATTAACATCGTCACTGGCATGGCCGGACGAGGAACTGTCGCAGTCTGTTTTTTCGGCCGGTTACCTGCGCCGGAAGCTGGAGGAAAACCAGAGCGCCTATTATGTTTTGGAGCGGCAACTTAAGGAGGCCGACGGGCACGCACGCTGGGCTTCGTTCACTTTTATCGGCACGCCTTCGGATACAGGCGAGGAGATCTACCTGCTGTGCATCGCCGATGTGGACAGCCGCAAGCGTTCGGAGGATCTGCTGCTGGAAAATCAATGGCTGCAGCTCAAACAGCGGGAACTGCTCCGCTATCAGGCGCTGATGGATCATTTGGGCACATCGCTGTTTGAATGGGATACGGCAACGGGTAAAACGGTCGCCTCCGAGGGTTTCAACCGGTATGCGATCAGCGAGTATGATTTTGGCACTCTTAAATCGTACAAAGATCTGGAACGCTTCATTTACCCTAACGATCTCAACCTTTTTCGCATTCTGGTGGGCGATTTGCTGGGGCACGGCAGCAGCGCCGTGATTTTGCGCTTGCTGGATAAAGCGGGCAACCCTGTATGGTGCCGAATGCTATGTTCCATCGTCAAGGAGGAGCAGGCGCATAACACATGCTGTATCGCTGCCATTCACCAGATTGACGACCAAATGAAGATTCGGGAAAGTTATCTGGATGAGCAGAGCCGTTTCCAGGCTTTTGCGGAAAACTTTTTAATGGGAATGGGCATTTTTGAAATGCGCGGCGACAATCAACGCATCCTGTATCTCAGCGCCGGTTACCGCAAGATGATCGGCTACGATGAAAACGAACGCTTTTTCGATGAAAAGCATGCCTACGCCAACATCTACCCGGACGATGTGCCCCGCTTCGTCGAAGCGACGCGCGTTTTGCAGCAGACCGGCAAACCTTTTACCATCGATTACCGGGTTTTCCATAAGGACGGCCGTTTGCTTTGGATGCGTTCGCTCAATTCCATCTATCCCGCGCCGGAAGCCGGCGTAAACCGTATCTTTGCGGTGATCGAGGATATTACGGAGCTAAAGTCGGTCTATTCTAGAATGAATACGCTGCTGACCCGCCTGCCAATCGCGATCGGCGTTTACTTTGTTGACGGCGAACCGAAAATATGCCGCGAAAACCAACAGATGACCGCATTGCTTACGACGCCCGAAAGCGAGGCCGCGCTTGCAGACAGGCATACGGCGCCCACGGAAGACCGTACGCCTGCGCTTCGTTCGCGCGCGGATCTGCTGGCGCATCTGGCGCGGCGTTACCGGGACGATGTGACGGAATTGGATGAAACGGTGCGTTTCATCGGCTCGCGCGGGGCGACGCAGCTGCACCTGCTTGGCGCCTTATCCGCCCAGGATGGCCGTGTGGAATGCTACTGCGCGCTTGTGCCGATGCCGGACGACGCTTGACGGAACAATCTAGCGGGCGTATCATAACGCTGCTCCTCTTTTTCGTCCCCAGACGGCGTATGGCGCGTCCTGTCGGCGTGGCCTCCTCCTTGAGGTTTGATAACAGGTTTTACTTATCTATCCTCGCCTTTTTAAAGGAGTTATTCATGCTTTACCCTCGGCTGTTGCTGATTATGTACAACCTGCCGGACGCACCCGCGGCCCTTACCACGGTGCTTGGCGCGCTGACAAACGCGTTTTCTCCGCGTGCGCTGCGCTTTGCGCTTCCCGCGCGGTTCGCGGTTGAGTTGGAGCATGCAAGTTTGCCCGCGGGTGCGCGTCTGCAATTCTTTGAGGAATCGGCAGGCGTTGACGGCGTTTTGCCGCTGAGGGGCGACGCAACGCATTTTTTGCTGCTTCGGGGCGAGTACGCATTCTGTGCGCATTGGGACGCAAAGATATTGACCCGCTACTGCCGCTGCACATCGCCGCGTAAACTTGCGACCGCGGCAATCACGGCGGACTGCGGCGAGGCGCAGGCGCACCTGCCCGCCGTACGCGGCGCGGTGGACGAAAGCGGCGCGCCGCTGGGCGCGGGGCTGGCGCTGGTAAACAGCGCGCGGCCGGTAAAAACGCTGCTGGTTCATCCCGCGCTGGTACTGGGCAAGGTAAGCGCGCTGAGCGACGCCGAGTGGGATGTGCAAACCGTTTCCATTACTGCGTTCGCGGCGGGGTACGCCGTTTACGCATTGGACCGGGCACCGCTGTGGCCCACTACGCGCGCCTCGCTTACGGCGCGGCTTCGGGTGCCGCCGCCTTGGGCGGTGCCCGCCGCCTCGGTAAACCGCTTTGAGCAGATGGCGGGTTTTTCGTTTATCCAGGGCGCGGCTTCGGTACGCGCGACATTGGGCATTTTTACCGTAGAGGATGCCTATGCGCAGAACCTGCCCGCAAGCGTCTGGGTCAAGCAGCGTCTCAGGGCGCTTACGCGGCCTGCTTCCGGCCATATACCGCTTGTCGTGTCGGCCTTTATCGACCTTGCGGGCGCGGCGCACCCGATGGAATCCTACCTGCTCCGATTCTCCTACCTTAAGGCGCTTAACCGCCTGCCGCTTACGCTGTATACCGGCGGGGAAGCGGAGCGCCGCCTGCACGCGAACTTTCCCAATACGCTCGCCTATCCCGACAACACGCTGTTGTCCCGCGAATTGCTCGCCGAGGGAATGACGCAAACACAGCTGTTTAAACGCAACAAACTGTTGCTGCTTGAGCGCGCGAGCCGCGCGTTGCCGGCCTATTCCCATATCGCCTGGCTGGATATTGACGCGCTTCCCCATCCGATCTGCCCGGAGGCGGAGCCTGATTTTTCCGCGCTGATGGATGACCGCGTACATATCGCCTGGGTGGACGGCCATCCGGATACGTCCCTTATGGTTGTTCCCCGCGCGATGCTACGCGCGCTGGCCAACGAGGTGCAAACCGCAACCCAGCTGGACATGGCTATGAAACGAAGCCTGTCCGAAAGGCAGTTGATCCACCACCTGATTAAACGCAGGCCGGAATGGTTCGCGCTGCATATGCTCCCCAAAAAGGGTTTATTGTTCCTCAGCTGTTTCCCTAAAAGCCTGTTGAGCGTGCCGGTTGGGCAGTTGACGGACGAACTTCCCGCGCCGCTTCGTTTACCTCCCCGCGTCCAATCCCGAAAGGAGAACGAACCCCATGCCTGAGGCCTGTGTAAACCCGGAAACTGTCTATCGGAGCGTTGCTTACAGCCGTACGGAACAGGTTCACATCATCATTCCCGCGGACTGTAACCAGAATTTCCGGCTCTTCGGCGGTAAATTGATGGAATGGGTGGACATCGTAGCCGCCGTAGTGGCGCGCCGCCATTCCTCCCGCGATGTGACCACCGCCGCCATCGACCGGCTGGATTTTCTGGCGCCCGCCAAACTTAACGACATCGTCGTACTTTCGGGCCGTATGGCCTACGTGGGGCATACCAGCATGCTGGTATGCGTGGATACCTATGTGGAAGCTTCGGACTGCGACGCCGTTACCCGAAGGCTCGTGAATCACGCTTACCTCACCATGATAGCGATGGACCAAAACGGCCGCCCCGTTACCGTGCCCCGACTGATGCCAGAAACCGACGAGGAAATAGCGGAATTTGAACGCGGCAAAGCCCGGCGGGAAGCCGGCCACCAGTAAACCCGCTGACCACCAGGCCCGATAACGGTTCTTTTCACCGCCGACCGTAAAGTAAAGGGTAGGCGATCCCCATTGACACTCTAAGGCTCGTTCCCGCCACGGAAACGGACACCGCGGACGTCTGGGCGCTTTGGCGCGCGTGCGCCGGGGATTCTCGCAGCTGTTGGAACGACGCGTATCCCACATTGGCTTTTCTGCGCGACGATCTGGAAAATGGATGGCTACATGTTCTTCGGGAACCTAAGCGGCTGATCGGCTCGGTAACGCTGATGGAAACGGATGATCTGGAAAAACTCGGTTTCCCTTTTGAAGTTAGGGATTCCGTCGCGGTCAACACTCGTCTGTGTGTGCATCCAGAATTGCAGCGTAAAGGATACGGCGCGCAAATGCTGTCCCTGGCGGAGCGGCAGGCCGCCACGCTGGGCGCCCGGGCCGTACACCTGCTGTGCGACGTGCGAAACCAGTCGGCGCTGGCACTTTATCAGCACGCAGGCTACCGCAGGGTGTGCGACGCTCACCTTTATGGCGATCATTTCTGGGTACATGAAAAGTTATTAAAGCCTCCTCTCAGGCTTTGACACACCGGGCGCACCATGCTATAATTGGCTCAATAATTTATCTAATAATAGGGGAGGAAAACAAGTGGACATATCGACGCTCCTGAAGAGTCTGTTTACGGGTGTCGTCTATATGGGTACGCCAGAGGGGTTAAAAACCCTGATTATGTTTATCGTTTCCGGCGCGCTCATCTACCTGGCGATCCGTAAGGACTACGAACCCGCATTACTGTTACCCATCGGCTTCGGAGCCATTCTGGCTAACCTGCCGCCCGTGATTGACTCAATCACCGGTAATCCGGCCGCAAGCGTGCTTGGCAGCGAAGGTTTCCTGACAGTTCTGTTTAATTCCGGCATTAAGACTGAATTGTTCCCCATTCTAATCTTTATCGCCGTAGGCGCGATGATCGATTTTTCCCCGCTGATGAAAGATCCGACGATGATCTTCTTCGGCGCGGCAGCGCAGTTCGGCATCTTTGCCACGTTCCTGGTCGCAATGTTCTTAATTCCCGTCGTTATTCCCAACATCGCAGCTATGGCAGCCGGCCCCGAGAAAGACAGTATCATTCTCCGCTTGGCATCCGCTATCGGCATCATCGGAGCCGCAGACGGACCAACGACGTTATACGTAGCCAACTATTTCAAGCTTACCGACTATATGGCGCCTTTGTCCGTAGCGGCATACAGCTATATGTCCCTGGTACCGGTAATTCAGCCGCCGGTTATCCGCGCGCTGACCACCAAAAAAGAACGCTGCATCCATATGACATACACCGAGCAGCGCGCCCCGCGCCTGGCGCTGATTCTGTTCCCCATCGTAGTGACGATCCTGGCGGGTATTATCGTGCCCATGAGCGCACCGCTGATCGGCAGCCTGATGTTTGGCAACCTGCTACGGGAATGCGGCGTGCTGGAGCGCCTAAGCAAGACCGCGCAAAACGAGTTGGCCAACCTGGTTACAATGCTGCTGGGCATCACCATCGGTTCCACCATGGTCGCCGCGAACTTCCTGCGTTGGGATACGCTGCTGATTATGGCGCTTGGCCTGCTGGCCTTCGTGTTCGATACGGCGGGCGGCGTGCTGTTTGCAAAGTTCATCAACCTCTTTAGGAAAAATAAGCTCAACCCCATGATCGGCGCGGCGGGTATTTCCGCTTTCCCCATGAGCGCGCGCGTGATTCAGAAAATGGCCAAGGCAGAGGATCCCTATAACTTCATTCTCATGCAGTCCATCAGCGCCAACGTTTCCGGCCAGCTGGGCTCCATCGTGGCAGGCGGTTTGGTAATTACGCTGATCGGCATGATGATCGGCTGGTAATTTTTCGGAAAGAAGGTACGTTATATGAGCGCTTGGCTGCTTACCGCCACCGCAACAACGGCCGCCTCCGTTTCGGGGCTGACTTCACTGCCGTTGGTTGACAGAGGACTTTTAACCACTTTGTTCGGGTTGCTGGGCACGTTTATGGTACTGTTGCTTTTCTTCTTCGCCATCAAGCTGATGCAGCACGCCGGCGAGAAGAAGGAGAACTAAAGGAGATTCGTTATGTTCTATTCGCAAGCCGATCGTTCGCAGGCTGCGACTGAACTGCAGAAACGCCGTTGGGTAGTTTTTCTGCCCACGGCGTTGATGTTGTTGGCCGCGGTAGCATCCTTCGTAGGGTTCCGGCTTCACCGCGATACGGGCGGCTGGATCTGGACAGGCCTACTCACCATTCTCGGGGGAGCCTACTTCCTGTTTTTTTACGATGTATACCTGAAACCCGTGCGCCAGTACAAACGTCATGTGGATTACATGCTGGATAATCCCAAACGGGAAACCGTCGGCCTGCTAAAGGCGATAACTCAGGACGCGCAGGATCATAACGGCGTGGACTGCCGGATGATCACCCTCAATGTCGGCGAAAAAGATGCGCCTGAGGACGAGCGTGTATTTTACCTGGACTCGCTGAAAACACCGCCTGCCCTTGCGTATGGTACGCGCGTGCGCGTGACGAGCAACGACCGTATGGTTGCCGCCTTTGAACCCGTGGAAAAAGAGGCCGAGTAATGGATGCACCCCTTCTCCCATCGCCCGTGCTGGTGTTGGTAACCCTGCAACGTGCCTGCGCCCGCCTTATTCGCAGCGGGGGGGACATGGCGCTGAAGCAACACCGTCCTTTGCATGTACTGCATGTGTCGGTGGCCGACGGCGAGCGGGAATCAACGCGCGCGCTGGACTCGCAGGCGCTGGATTACTTATATGCGCTATCCGGCGAAGCCGGGGCAGAAATGACTGTGCTCAACGCCGAAGTCGCCGTAACGGCGATTGCCGAGTTCACAAAAACGGTTGGCGCACGCCAGATCGTAATGGGCAGCGGAGAGTCATCCTGCGGTATGGCCGAAACGCTTTCGGAACTGCTGCCGGGCGTTCAGGTGATGATCATCGCCGATTCCGGTGAACCGGCGGCTTGACAGATGATTGTGTCGGAGAACTGCACGCGCCCGCCGCTTAGAAAGCGGCGGGCGCGTTAGGCTGTCAAAAAAGTAGACTTCGCCACTTTTTTGAGTTTCGGGTATTGTTTGCGGCTTTGCCGCAAACTCCCCGCCCGACCGGCAAAGCCGGTCGATACGAGCGGCCATCGGAGGGCTACGCCCTCCGATACCTCCTGAAAACAGGCTTCTTTGACAAACTCCCGCGTCCGCCGCTTTGAAAGCGGCGGGCGCGTGTTTTCTGTTCTGTTAATTCTGTTGTCAATCTCTCTTAACCGCAACCCGACAAGGATTGCGGCCTTCGGCAAGGCGCGTGCGTCTGTGCCTTTTTACGCCGCTGGTATTGCCAAAGGTTCGGCTCATAACAAGTTTCGGGTTAGCGGTTTACCCCCAAAGCCAACGGTTCCTGCCCCGTCAACACAACGCTTCGGCCGTCCGGCTGGCTGCCGCCCACGTAAAGCGTAAAGCGTTTGCCAAGCGTCGTCCGTTCTCCCTCGTCGTTATAGGCGGTGAAAGCCTCGTTGCGTATGGGCAGGGTGACGACCACTTTTTCGCCTTTTTTCAGCGTTACGCGCTTGAATGCGCATAGGCTGTGGTTGCGCGGCGCGAAGGGCGAATCGTGATCCTTCAGGTAAACCTGCGCCACCTCGTCGCCGTCGCACTCGCCCACGTTTTCCACCGTAACGCTGAGCATTCCGCTTTCAAAGCGCGCGCCGGAATAGGCAAAGCGAGTATAACTCAACCCAAAGCCAAACGGATACAACGGCTCTCCATGGTAATAGCGGTAGGTGCGGTTGGCCATGGCGTAATCTTCAAAATCCGGCAGATCGCTCACGCTGCGGTAGAAGGTGACCGGCAGGCGGCCGCTGGGCGAAACCTGTCCAAACAGGATGCGTACCAGCGCCAAGCCGCCCAATTCCCCCGGATACCACGCCTGGAGGATGGCATTGCCTTGTGATACCGCAAGCGCGCTTCCGGAGGACAGCACCACCACCGTTGGTTTTCCGGCCGCGAGCACACGGTTAAGCAGCTTCTCCTGGCAGGTCGGCAGGTTCAAATCCCGCTTATCGCCGGAAGAATACTCGTTGCCGGTGTCGCCTTCCTCGCCTTCCAGCGTCGCGTCCAAACCCAGGCAGAGGATTACGACGTCGCTTCTTTCCGCGACCCCTGCCGCCTCAGCCAGCCGGTCATCCGCCATGGCGAGGTTGCTGGTACGATCCTTATAAAGGTTGCTGCCCTGCGAGTACAGCACGCGCGTTTTGCCCTCGCAGGCTGCGCGGATGCCCTCCAGGTAGGTGACGTAGCGCGAGGATGTACCGCTGTAGTTGCCTTCCAGGCAGGCTACGCTGTTGGCGTTGGGGCCGATGACGCCTACGGTGTGGAGTTTGTTCACATCCAGCGGCAGCAGGCCATCGTTCTTCAATAGCACCATGCCCTTTTCGGCTACCTGTTGAGCTAGCTTCGCGCTCTCGTCGGTATCGTTACGCTCATAAGCGATCGCGTCATACTCGGAACCTTCCGATCCCAGAATGCCCAGCAGATAACGCGTGGTCATCAGGCGTTCGCACGCCGTGGTAATCTGCGCTTCGGTAATGCGCCCTTCCTGGTATGCCGCCAATATCTGCAGGTACACCTCGCCGCAGTTCAGGTCACAGCCATACTTCATCGCCAGCGCGGCGCTTTCCGGCGCGGTCGCGGTCACGTGGTGATTCTCGTGAAAATCCTTGAGCGCCCAGCAATCGCTGACCACGTGACCCTCGAAACCCCATTCGTCACGCAGGATGTCTTTCAGCAGCATCTTGCTTCCGCAGGCAGGTTCGCCGTTCACGCGGTTATATGCGCCCATTACGCTTTCCACATGCGCTTCTTTCACCAACGCTTCAAATGCCGGCAGATAGGTTTCCCGAAGGTCCTTCCGGCTGACCCGCGCGTCGAAATGGTGGCGGATCGCCTCCGGCCCGGAATGTACGGCGAAATGTTTGGCGCAGGCGGCCGCTTTTAGCGTTTTCCCCTTGCCCTGAAGCCCCTTCACAAACGCCACGCCCAACCGCGACGTTAAATACGGATCCTCGCCGTAGGTTTCCTGCCCGCGTCCCCAGCGTGGATCCCTGAAAATGTTCACGTTGGGCGACCACAGGGTCAGCCCCTTGTAAATATCGCGGTCCTCGTGCGCAGCCTGCATGTTGTATTTTGCGCGCGCCTCTGTGGAAATCGTGTCCGCAACGGTTTCCAGCAGCGCATCGTCAAACGTCGCGGCCATGCCGACAGCCTGCGGAAATACCGTGGCCGTGCCCGCGCGGGCCACCCCGTGCAGCGCTTCGTTCCACCAGTTATAGGCCGGAATGCCCAGCCGCGGAATCGCCGGCGCCTGGTAGCGAAGCTGCGCAGCTTTCTCCTCCAGCGTCATTTGGGCTACCAGCTCATGAGCGAGTTTTCGAGCATGTTCCCTGTCCATTTTGTTCACCCTCCGAAATATAGGATTTTCAGCCGTAAAAAACGGAATCTTCCTATGTATTGATACGCGCCGCAGGTGCGCAATTCCTTTCTTCCGGCTCTTTTTTCGCATAAGAAAAGCCGCGGGTAGCGCCCGCGGCTCAGGCTGTCAAAAAAGTGAGTTACGATACTTTTTTGAGTTTCGGGTATTGTTTGCGGCAAAGCCGCAAACTTCCCGCCCGACCGGCAAAGTCGGTGATACGAGTTACAATCAGAGGGCTGCGGCCCACCGATATCTCCTGAAGGCAGCTTATTTAACAAGCTCCGCCACGGGATGCGCTCGCATTTTTTTATTTTTGCTTTTCCGGCAGGTATTCCAACAGATCAGCCGGTTGGCAGCCCAGAACCTCACACAGTTTCTCCAGCGTGGAGAACCGTACGCCTTTTGCCTTCCCGGTTTTCAGAATGCTCAGGTTGGGCGATGTAACGCCCACCTTTTCGCTCAGTTCGTTGAGCGACATTTTCCGTTTGGCGAGCATGATATCCAATGTAACGTTGATCGGCATCCGATTCACCTCAAATCGTCAATTCATGATCCTGTTTAATTTCGGCAGCGTTACGTACCAGTCCGGCCAGTACGTGGAAAACGATGATGGAAACAACACCCACGTAAAAGATCGCCGTTAGGCACATCGCAATAAATGCAGCCGTGACTCCGCAGATCAGCAGAAACGCCGCCAACAGCGCCGCCAGGCCCAAATCGACGATTGCCAGGCGTTTCATCACCGTGAAGCGCTTGGCGTTCTCCATGGAAAACGCGTTATCCCCGGACAGCGTGCCGAACACCTGCCATAAAAGCACGATGCAGGCAAACACGGGAATCGACATCAGGCCGATGTACGCTTCCATCGGAAACGCCCACCCCGCAAGGTCGGGCCGCACGAAAACCACGTGCCGCATATACGCCGGGAAGCACCAGAACACAACAAACAGCAGTGCGGCCGCGCTGACGGCCAGAACGATTTTTAACAAAGACGAAGCCGACGATGATTTCATACTTCCACCCTCCCGTATTGATTAGGATGGTTGAAGGATACTCCACACCATGCTGTTTGTCAACTAATTATTTCTGTTTTATTTAATTTTATTTTGTAATTCAATAAACGTGCAATTGCCTTTATTAAAAGCGCGTCCCTTTTGGGGGACGCGCTTTTAATGCGAAAGGTTATTTGCCAAACATATGAATTAACCCGTTCAGGGAATCGGTCAGCTTGTTCTGCACCTTTTTGGGGCTTTCCCTCATCCGCTCCACCAGCTCGTTCAGTCGCAGGGCCGCCGCAAGTAACTGCTCGTAAGACATACCGCTTTCCGGTCCGCGCGGCGGCAGAGCGTACGCCGCATTCTCCGTGTGCGGCGGTTCCCTGCGCAGGGGTTCCCTATATGTGGGTTCACCATGCGTAGGTTCACCATGTGTGGGTTCACCATGCGTGGGTTCACCTTGCGCCGCTTCCTCCTGCGGCACCTCCGCGGGATGGCGGCGTTCGAGTTTCACATGGTTGCCCTCGGTCAGCAGCGCATCGGTAGTGAGGTCCCAACATTCGCCGTTATACGGGGCGGTTGCCGCTCGCCCCAGATCGTCGTGCAGGCGTTTGGCAAAACCCTCGGCCACGCTATCCTCCCCGTGGATCACAAACACGTGGCGTATATCGCCCTGAAAACTGCCGATCCACTTAAGCAAGCCGTCCACGTCCGCGTGGCCGCTGATACCCGCGAGTTTTTGCACCTGCGCCTGCACGCTGATGGATTCGCCAAAGAGCGTAACCTTTTTGGCTCCGTCGCTGAGCATCCGGCCCAGCGTGCCCTCGCCCTGAAAGCCTACGAACAGCACTGTGCATTCAGGCCGCCAGAGATTGTGCTTCAAGTGGTGGCGGATACGGCCTGCGTCACACATGCCGCTGGCGGAGATAATCACTTTGGGCGTCGGTTCGGTATTGATATATTTGCTTTCATCCGCCGTTACGGACAGGTGCAGATCCTCAAACTGTATCGGATTGATGCCCTGACGGATCAGCGCGAGGGTTTCCTCGTCCATGCAGTCATACATATGCTCGTTAAAAACGTTGGTAGCCTCCACGGCAAGCGGGCTGTCCACGTACACGGGAAAATGCGGAAAATCCTTCACCAGCCCGTCCTGTTTGATCTGGCGCAGGAAATACAGCAGTTCCTGCGTGCGCCCCACCGCGAAACTGGGGATTACCACGTTGCCGCCGCGCCGGAACGTATCGGTTAAAATCGTCACAAGCGTGCTGACATAATCCGGCTTCGGGCCGTGCGAACGGTCGCCGTAGGTGGATTCCATTACCACGTAATCGGCCTGCGTAAGGTAATCGGGGTCCCTCAGCAGCGGTTGGCTAAGGTTGCCGATATCGCCCGAAAACGCGATCTTCTGCGTTTTGCCGTCCTCAGTCACGGTAACTTCCAGGGAGGCCGAACCCAGCAGATGCCCCACATCCACCAGCCGCAGCGTAACGCCCTCGCACACCGCCACAGGCTGATCGTACTTGCAGGGCTCAAAGTATTTCATGGTTGCCGCCGCGTCGTCGGTGGTGTACAGCGGCTGTGTCGGTTCATCGCCGCTGCGCGTCGCCTTGCGGTTTTTCCACTCCACCTCCATCTGCTGTACGTGCGCGGAGTCCAGCAGCATGATGGCGCAAAGGTCAATCGTGGCCTCGGTTGTATAGATCTTGCCGCGGAATCCCTGTTTTACCAGCAGCGGCAGCCAGCCGCTGTGGTCGATATGCGCGTGGGTTAAAAACACGTAATCTACCTCGGAAGCCGCCACGGGCAGCATCGCGTTTTCATAGATATTGCCCCCCTGCTCCATGCCGTAATCCACCAGAATCCGCTTACCGCAAGCCTCTAAAAAATACCGGCTGCCGGTCACCTCGCGCGCTGCGCCCAGAAAAGTCAGTTTCATCGGTTTCCCTCCCCTGTTTGGTTCGGTACGGGCGCGCTGCCCAGACGATATGGTCTGCGTCCGCCTTTTCAGCTATTATACCAAGAAACGGGGCGGAGTACAAACCCCGCCCCGCAAGTCGGCCTTATCCGTTCTTCCCGTTTCTGTTTCTGCTCTTTTCCAGCATCGGCTTCAGGTATTGGCCGGTGTAGCTTTCCGCGCATTGGGCCACCTGCTCCGGCGTACCGGTGCACACCACTTCACCGCCGGCATCTCCGCCTTCCGGCCCCAGGTCGATCAGGTAATCGGCATACTTAATCACATCCAGGTTATGCTCAATCACCAGCACCGTATTGCCGCCTTCCACCAACCGTTCCAGTACGCCCAACAGACGGCCCACGTCGTCGATGTGCAGGCCGGTGGTAGGTTCGTCCAGCAGGTAAATGGTGCGGCCCGTTGCCCTGCGGCTAAGCTCCGTCGCCAGTTTGATACGCTGCGCCTCGCCGCCGGATAGCTGGGTGCTGGGTTGGCCGATCTTCAGATAATCCAGCCCCACGTCGTAAAGCGTTTGCAGCTTGTTTACAATCGGCTGGTGCGCCTCAAAGAAGGTCAGCGCCTCCTCCACGGTCATCTCCAGCACTTCGTAGATGTTCTTGCCCTTATAGCGCACCTCCAGCGTTTCATGGTTATAGCGCATTCCCTTACAAACGTCGCAGGGCACGTACACATCCGGCAGAAAGTGCATTTCAATCTTAATCAACCCGTCGCCGGAGCACGCCTCGCATCGCCCCCCCTTGACGTTGAAGCTGAAACGGTTTTCCCGGTAACCGCGCGCTTTCGCGTCCGGCGTCATGGCGTAGAGTTTGCGGATCAAATCGAACAGACCCGTATAAGTGGCGGGGTTGCTGCGCGGTGTGCGCCCGATGGGGCTCTGATCGATCGAGATGATCTTGTCCAGCTGCTCCGCGCCCTCGATGCTTTCAAACTTGCCCGCGCGGGTTTTGGCGCGGTTGAGCACCTTGGCCAGGTGATTGTACAATATGCCGTTCACCAGGCTGGATTTACCCGAACCGCTCACGCCCGTGACCACGCAGAAAACACCCAGCGGGAACCGTACGTCGATCGCCTTGAGGTTATGCTCGGCCGCCTTTTTAACCGTCAGCCATCCGGTGGGCTCGCGCCGCGCCGCGGGCACGGGAATGAACTTTTGCCCGCTCAAGTATTGGCCGGTAAGCGAGTTCGGGTTGGCGGCGATTTCCTCAAACGTGCCCTGCGCCATAATACAGCCGCCATGCACGCCCGCGCCCGGCCCCACGTCCACGATGTAATCCGCCTCGCGCATGGTATCTTCGTCATGTTCCACCACAATCAGCGTGTTGCCCAAATCGCGCAGGCGCTTGAGAGTGGCGATCAGTTTATGGTTGTCGCGCTGGTGCAGGCCGATGGACGGTTCGTCCAGTATGTACAATACACCCGTAAGGCTGGAGCCGATCTGCGTCGCCAGGCGGATGCGCTGCGCCTCGCCACCGGATAACGTCCCCGCGGCGCGCGCCAAGGTAAGGTAACTTAAACCTACGCTGTCCAGGAACGTAAGGCGGCTGTCGATCTCCCGCAGAATCTGCGTAGCGATCATCGCCTGCTTTTCTTTGAGCTTCAGCCCGCGGAAAAAATCCCGCGTGCGGTTGATGGAAAGGTCGCAGACCTCGCTGATATTCAAATCCCCCACCGTAACGGCCAGCACTTCCGGCTTCAGCCGGCGGCCGCCGCACACGGGGCAGGGCTCGGAGCTCATGTACTCCTCGTATACAGCCTTCATGCCCTCGCTGGTGGTTTCATGGTAACGGCGCATCAGCGAGGTTACGATACCCTCGAACGTCGTTGTGTAGTGCCCCTCGCCGTTGGCGCCCTGGTAATGTACGGTAATCTTGTCCTCTCCCGTGCCGTTCATCAGCAGGTTCACAATTTGGGGCGGCAGTTGCTCAAAAGGGGTATCCAGGCTGAAACCGTATTTTTGCGACAGCGCACGGCAATAGGTGCCCGCGATACTGTCCGGATCCCCGATATTCCAGCCATTGGCCTGCACGGCGCCCTCGTTGATGCTTTTTGATGGGTCGGGTACGATGTTATCCACGCTGACGCGCTGGATGCTTCCCAACCCGTCGCACTCGGGGCACGCCCCGAACGGGCTGTTGAAGCTGAACATACGCGGCGCCAGATCACCAATGGATACGCCGCAATCCGGGCAGGCGTAGTTTTGCGAAAACAGCATTTCCCCCTGTTCAAACAAGTCCACCAGCACTATGCCCTCCGCCGCGCCCGCGGCGGTTTCCAAACTGTCCGAAAGACGACGGCGGAAATCGTCGCTGTCGCGAACGACCAGGCGGTCGATCACGATGCTCACGTCGTGTTTGCGGTTTTTATCCAGCTGCGGCGTATCGTCCAGCTCGCAGGTTTGGCCGTCGATCTTCACGCGCACGTATCCCTGCTTCTTCGCGTCCTCCAAAAGTTTCTGGTGCTCGCCCTTGCGCTGGCGTATCACGGGCGCAAGTACCTGCAGCCGGGTGCCGTCCGCAAGCAGCATAATCTGGTCCACCATCTGGTCCACCGTCTGCTGCTTAATTTCCTTGCCGCACTTGGGACAATGCGGCACGCCCACGCGGGCATACAGCAGGCGCAGGTAATCGTATATTTCCGTAACCGTTCCCACGGTGGAACGCGGGTTACGGCTGGTGGTTCTCTGGTCGATAGATATGGCCGGCGACAGACCCTCGATGCTGTCCACGTCGGGCTTTTCCATCTGCCCCAGGAACATGCGCGCATAGGAGGAAAGGCTTTCCACATACCGCCGCTGTCCTTCGGCGTAAATCGTGTCGAATGCCAGGCTGGTTTTCCCCGAACCGCTCAGGCCGGTGAACACCACCAGTTTCTCGCGCGGGATCTCCAGCGTTACGTTTTTCAGGTTATGCTCGCGCGCACCGCGCACAATCAGTTTATCCAACAATGAAACCCCACCTTATATCGTTTCTGCGCCGCCGCGGCCGTGATGAATGAAGAACACGCGTTCCGGTGAACATCAGTTCTTCCCTAAGGGGCGGGCGAACCCCCGCGAACCTGCCGGACAATCCGCCCCAAAATGATCAGGTAACCGCCGATGAATCAAACTTTAATCAGTTCGTACTCCATTGTGCCCAGGCCGATTTTTTGCGCATGTTCCACGCCCACGCGCCAGTCGGTCGTCGGGTGCAGGTCGTGGAAATGGTCGCCGGTATGGTGCTTCGCATGTGCCAACATACTCTCGGGCAGCGGTTGTGTTTTCAGCGCAGCCTGCGCGCAGGCCGTATCCAGCGCCACGGGATCGAAACTGGCAAACATGCCGATATTCGGCAGCACCGCCGGGTCGTTCTTCGCATAGCAATCGCAGAAGGGCGAAATATCGATCGCCAGCGAAATGTGGAAACACGGCTTATCCTTCACCACGGCCAACGCATATTCACTGATCTTACAGCTAAGCATATCCGGCCCGCCATCCGCGCCGCCGATGGCACCCTGTTTGTAGCACGCGCCCACGCAGCGTTCGCAGCCGGAGCATTTGTCCTGGTCAATGCGCGCCTTGCGGCCTTTTTCCGTTTTGATCAGGGTGATTGCGTCGGAGCCGCATTGCTTGATACACATGCCGCAGCCCACGCAGGCATCCTCATCGACGATGGGTTTGCCATCGTTGTGCATATCCCGTTTTCCGGCGGTGGAGCCGCAGCCCATGCCCAGATTTTTAAGCGTTCCGCCGATGCCGGTACCTTCATGGCATTTAAAATGCGTCAGGCTGATGATTGCCTCCGCGTCCACGATTGCGCGCCCGATCATCGCGTGACTGCAATATTCTCCGTCCACCGGCACGCTGACGAAATCCGTACCCAACAGGCCGTCGGCGATGATGACCTGGCAACCGGTCTGCAGTGGGGAAAAGCCGTTTAAATACGCCGCGTCCAAATGATCCAACGCATTGCGGCGCATGCCCGGGTAGAGCGTATTGCAGTCGGTTAAAAACGGGCGCGCGCCCATTTGTTTCAGCGTGTCCGCCACGGTTTTAGCGTACTGGTGTCGAAGAAAAGCCAGATTGCCCGGCTCGCCGAAATGCAGTTTAATCGCCGTCATTTTTCCAGCGATGGGCATATCCAGCATACCGGCGCGTTCAAGCAGCAGGCGAAGTTTATCCGTCAAACTCTGGTTAGCGGCGGTATTCAGGTCGGTGAAATATACTTTGGCCTTTTCCATAACACAAAAAACCTCCCCTTTGGTATGGCATGAGTATATCATAAATGATTTTATTTTTCCAGAGAAAGGCGAAAATTTGTTCGCCTATTTATCATTCGCGCCGGGTTTTCTCACTCGCGCCGTTCAACCTAATAAAAACTCATATTCGGTAATGATCAGGCCGTTTTCCAGGTTCCCAGGTTAAAAAAATCGCAGCCGCGGCATCCGTGGTTATTGCAAAGCATCGATATAATGCGTTGCCCGTCCCCGCTCACGTGCATGGTTTCGCACATGAACGTGTCGTCGTTTTCGGTATCGGCAGCCTGTACAGCTTCCAGATACGCCTGCCCGCCCGTACGTTTTTTGGGTTCCATGCATACCGCGCCAAGGTCACGTCCGGGTGAAGGAACTGTTTGTAAGCGGCCCAGTCCCGCCGGTTTTCCGCGCTGAAAAGTCGCAGATCCACGTTTGATTATCCATGGTTCTCTTTTTGCGGCACACCGCAGCTGCGGTTACCCAGCTCATCGCGGATGTAGCCCGCCAGAATGGCCACGACGCGCGCGTTGCGTCCGCCATGGGCTACAATAACGTCCGCAAGATTGACGTAATTGCGGATGTGCTTATCATACATGGGTTTGACGGTCGTTAGATACTGGAGGCTGATGTTATCGATATTGCGGCCGCGCTCGTTGATGTCGCGCGTGATACGCCTTAACAGGCAGATATCCGGTTCCACGCTCATATAGAGCTTTAAAAACATCAACTCGCACAGCCGCTCGTCGTAAAAAACGTGAATCCCCTCGATAATCAACACATCGGTGGGAAAAATCAGCTCATTTTCACAGTCGGCACGCCGGTGGACGGTATAGTCGTACGCCTTGCGGGTAATGGGGTTGCCCGCCAACAGCGTTTTCATGTCCGAAAGGAACAGCTCGTGGTCGAAAATACCGGGTTCGTCATAATTGAGCAGCGAACGTTCCTGAAGGTTCAGATGCGGATGATCCCGATAATAACAATCGTGGTTGATCACCATACAGCCGCTGCCGATAGCGTTGCACAGCTCCGCGGCGAGTGTGCTCTTCCCGCTGCCGCTTGCTCCGCAGATTCCGATGATCAGCATTGTTTTTCGACCTCTTTACCCCGTTTTTACACACGATATCCGAAACCGGGCGGCCTGTCAATCCCCCTGCGAAGCGGTTAGCCCGCGCAAACCGCCGTATTACTGAATTTCTCTGGTCAGGAATTTTTCCATCACGTAGCCTTCTGTTGCGTCTGTTTTAACGTGAACCCAACCATCCTGGGGGCAAATCTCCAGCACAATCAGCCGCTGGTTCTTGTACAGCCGCATCACGACCTCGCCGGAAAGGTCGGGCGTGGCGCGCAGGTTCAGCGTGGAATCGTCCGTAATTCCCGTGACTGAGGCATACCAGGCGCCGACCGGCAGCGCTTGGGTCACCGGCATCAGCGTAGGCCGGGGCGTAAGCGTAGGCACGGGACCCGCCGTTTCCATCAGCGCCGGCTCCACCGTCGGCAGCGCCTGTACTTCGTCGGGATAACGCATCAGCTCCATACCCGGATAATAGAAGCTCAGGATGTCCACATAGGTTTTCGCGTCATGCCCCGCCATCCATTCCGCGCCGCGCTGGCTCAACCCAACGCCATGACCGAAGCGGCGCGACTGGATGGAGAAGGAAACGGTATTATCCACAACGGTAAACATCTCGTTCTCATCGCCGTTGATGCTGAGCGACAGCCATTTTTCCGCGTCCGGGAAAATGGGGATGTCCAGCGTAACCGGTTGGGCAGCCTTCACAAAGGGGCCGTAACTGGGCGCTGGCATAGGCGAAGGTGTGGCTACAGGCGCAGACGGCGAGGGCGTTTCCTGCAGCGTAGTAGGTGAAGGCGTGGGGGTCTGCGTGGGCGTAGGCGACGGTGTGGCCGTAAACAGGCTCACTTCCTGGTCGACCGACACGCCTTGCTCCTTGGGCGCCGCGGGTTCCGCCGGCGAAGCGTCGGTGCGGGTGCGCGCGGAATACTCAAACGTGATGTGCAGCATCGTATACAGGCGCGATGCGCCCGAAAACCTTGGCGTGTCCACCCACAGGGCGGAAACCGAGTCGACCAGCAGGCTTTCCGGCGAGGGGTCGTATCCGGCGGCGGTCAGGGTGCCGGCAAGCTGGTTGCAAAGCAGAAGGCGCACCACGTAAGGCATATCCTTCACCGTAGCCGCTGTTTTGGGCACGGTAACGGAGAGCACCTTGCTCTGGGGGTTTGCCAGGTCGTAAGGATCGTCGCGCATATCCAGGTAGCCTGCCGCCTGATCTTCGCCCCACTCGTGCTCGGCCAGCTCCGTTTGCCCGCCGTTGCTGGCGCTGTAATAACACATCGCCAGCTTACCTTTGTAAAATCCGCATACGCCGCGGGTTTCGTCCACGGCCTTCGCCGCGTTTACATAATCCGCACGGCGGCCGCGGTATACCTGGTCGTTGGTGTTGTCCACAAGGTCGTAATCGTTTTTCGTATTGCCCAGCGCCTTGCTTACGGCATAGGTGCGGGCGGCCACGGCCTGCGCCTTGAGCGCCTCCAACGGAAAACTGTCGCTCATCTCGTAGGGTACCACGCCCTTCACATAGTCTTCCACGCCGACGGTCAGAATCAGCTGCAGTTTATCTTCCACAATACTCACACGCAGGTCGCCCTCGTAAATGGCGGGATTATTGGCAAACTGCAGGCCGTTGAGCGTTCCGGCATCCACGGGATGGCGCTTGAGCGTTATTTCGGTTCCGGCGTCCAGTCGGCTATCCATATAATACAGGTACAGGCGGCCTTCCTTCAGCATCACGGTCAGGTCGGCGCCGCGGCCGAACATCAGCTCGGCATCGGCGACCTGCGCGCTGTATAAGCCGTTGAGCGTGATGTCCAGACGGGTAAGCTCGCTGAAGCGGGTTAACCGCACACGCAGGGCCTGGGGGGATGCGCTCTGGGCTGTCGGGATCGTATCAACCGCACTTTCCGCGCCTGTGCCCGCCAGCGGCCAAAACACGGCAAACGCCAGCAATATGATAAGAATCCGACGAAAAGCGGATGTTTTCATCTGTTGTACCTCCCTTGTTGGGAACTCAGACGTAAATGAATGGTTTGCTTCAGCGTACAAATGCGCCGTTGATTCGCCGTATCCTAAACATCGTATCATGCCCGGTTCAAAGTTGCAACCGTCGGCCTGTAAACAACTGCCCACATGCTCATGTGTCTATTTTTCGCCCATTTCAGCGATTGTGCGCGCGCGGCGACGAAAAACCTGCTATACTGCTGCTAGTAGGAGGGGATTGAATGCTGACCCTGTTTGCCATCCTCGGCGGGGCGCTGTCGGCCATCACGGTTGCGCAAAACGGCGACCTGGCGCTTGTTATGGGCACTTACCGGGCCACCGTGCTTGTGCACGTAGTGGGTTTGATCACGATTTTGCTTTTTTTGCTTCTGCGCCGTGAAAAATTCCGTTGGCAACGCGCCACACCCTGGTTCGCTTACCTTGGCGGTGCGTTTGGCGTATTTACGGTGTTGGGCTGCAACGCGAGCTTCGCGGCGCTGGGCGTATCGGTGCCCGTGGCGCTGATGCTGCTTGGGCAGACGCTGCTGGGCGCGGCGATTGATCAATTCGGCTTGTTCGGGGCGATAAAACATCCTTTTAAACCCCAGCACCTCATCAGCTTTGCGCTGATCGCCGGCGGCATCGCCGTGATGATTGCATTATAAAGGAGAACACCGATGTTTTTAATCGCGATTTTCGTGGGCGCCAACACGGTGCTCTGCCGTTACCTCAACGCGGCGTACGCCAAATACAACGGGCTTTCCATGGCCACGCTGATGAACTATATCACCGGTTTGACCGCTGCGCTGATTGTTCTTTTCATCATGGGCGAGCCCGCCGCCATGCAACCGATCGGGGCGCTCTCCTTTCGCAAGGTGATGATGTTCCTGGGCGGCGCGTTCGGCGTGGCGATGGTGCAGCTGCTCATCTATATCACCCCAAGAATACCCGCTTTCCTGGGCTCGGTGCTGATTTTCATCAGCCAGTTGGGCACGGGGCTCGCGCTGGATTACGCGTTTACCGGCGTTGTCGGCACAGGCAAGCTCCTGGGCGGCCTGTTGGTGGTGTTGGGTCTGGCGCACTATTCGTGGGTCAACCGCGCGCCTGCCGCTTTACAGCCGGAGAGTGCGCCTAAGTAAACCGTCCATCTTCACCTCGCTGCCATTTTTACGTCAGCATTTCTTCCCATCACCAGTGCGCGCTCCCTGCGGCAGAATCGCGAAAAGCATTGACAAGCCATTATTTGCGTGATATTATGCTATGGTTGCCCGCTGTGTGCGCACCCTAAAAGCCAAGCAACGTCTAAGTTGCCGTTTTCGGTGTTATCACGGGCATCACAGACATCCTCGGGAGGGACGACCGCATGGAAGAACAGCTTCGCCAGCCAGGCAGGCGCGTGGCGGGCACCAAGCAGGTGCTTCGCGCCATCAAGGACGGGCGAGCGGCGCACGTTTTTCTGTGCAAGGACGCGGAAGAGTTTATCTACCGCCAGATCGAGGCCGCCTGTGAGGAACACCATGTGCCCGTTACCGTAACGGAAAGCATGGAAAAGCTGGGAAAGCTCTGCCAGGTAGGGGTTAAAACCGCCGCAGCAGCGCTTCTCAAATAATCTAACCGTACATCGCCCCTGGGGTTGAGGGACGTTTATGGAACATTAACTCGGAGGTGTTATCTTTGCCCACGATTAATCAGTTGGTTCGTAAAGGGCGGGAAAAGCTGGAGGAGCACTCCAAGGCTCCGATCCTGCAGGGCTGCCCGCAAAAACGCGGCGTATGCCTGAGCGTGAAGACCGCCACGCCGAAAAAGCCGAATTCCGCGCTGCGTAAAATCGCGCGTATTCGACTGACCAATCAAATCGAAGGTACATGCTACATTCCCGGCATCGGCCACAACCTGCAGGAGCACAGCGTTGTGCTCATCCGCGGCGGCCGCGTACGCGACCTGCCTGGCGTTCGTTACCATATCATCCGTGGCGCTCTGGATACCGCCGGCGTGGCCAAGCGGATGCAGTCTCGTTCCCTGTACGGTGCGAAGCGGCCCAAGAAGTAATAGGGTCCCCCTTTGCGCTGCCCATGCAGGAGCTCTTTCGGAGCGGGCGCAGGCACGTTGCGCGGCACCGCGTGTTACCCACACGCAAGGCCGCCCGTATACCGCGTGGCTCTCCATACCCCTGGAGCGACCGATGCTGACGGCCGCCAGAAAGCCCGTGTACAGCGCGCAAACCGTAAAACAACGAGTGAAACCGTAAAAGCGGCACAGCCGCTCAAGCCAATGTAAGGAGGGAATCTCATGCCCCGTCGTGGATTTATTCCCAAACGCGAGGTACTGCCGGATCCCGTACACGGAACCACGGTAGTTACCAAGCTGATCAACCAGATCATGATGCAAGGCAAGCGCGGCACGGCGCAGCACATCTGCTATACCGCGTTTACTACCATCGCCGAAAAGACCGGCAAGGATGCCAACGATGTGTTCGCCGCGGCTTTAGCCAACGTAGCGCCTCAGTTGGAAGTAAAGGCCCGCCGCGTAGGCGGCGCCACCTACCAGGTACCTATCGAAATCCGTCCCGAGCGCCGGCAAACGCTGGGCCTGCGCTGGATCGTGGAATTTAGCCGCAAGCGCGGTGAAAAAACCATGGCCGAGCGCCTCGCCGCGGAACTACTCGATGCCGCCAACAATACCGGCAACGCCGTGAAGCGCAAGGAAGAAATGCACCGCATGGCCGAAGCCAACAAAGCGTTCGCTCACTATCGCTGGTAAGCGCACGCAAATATCTGTTTCGTTAAGAAGCGATTTCGAAAGGAGACCCATCGTTTATGCCAAGAAGTCACCCGCTGGAAAAGGTGCGGAATATCGGTATTATGGCGCATATCGACGCCGGAAAAACAACGACTACCGAGCGTATCCTGTTTTATACAGGGCGTACGCACCGTATGGGCGAAGTGCATGAGGGCGCGGCTACCATGGACTGGATGGAGCAAGAGCAGGAGCGTGGCATTACCATTACCTCCGCTGCTACCACCTGCCTTTGGAAAGGCCACCGAATCAATATCATCGACACTCCGGGCCACGTGGACTTCACCGTGGAAGTGGAGCGCAGCCTGCGCGTGCTGGATGGCGCCGTAGCCGTATTTTGTGCCAAGGGTGGCGTTGAGCCTCAGAGCGAAACCGTTTGGCGCCAGGCCAACAAGTATAAGGTTCCCCGCATCGCCTACATCAACAAAATGGACATCACCGGCGCGGACTTCTTCCGTGCGGTGAACATGATGAAGGATCGCCTGAACGCCAACGCTGTACCCATCCAACTGCCCATCGGCGTAGAAAATACCTTCAAGGGCATCATCGACCTGGTTCGCATGAAGGCCGAAGTGTACTACGACGACGAAGGCAAGGATATTCGCGACGAGGAAATTCCCGAGTCGCTTCGCAGCCAGGCCGAAGAGTGCCGCCAGAAACTTATCGAATCCATAGCCGAGCAGGACGAGACGCTGCTGGAAAAGTTCTTTAATGGTGAGGAAATTACCATTGAGGAGATTAAATCCGCCATCCGTAAAACGACCATCGCCAACGACATGACGCCTGTGCTGTGCGGAACCTCGTACCGCAACAAGGGCGTGCAGCCGCTGCTGGACGCGGTGGTGGATTACCTGCCCTCGCCTCTGGATGTAGCCTGCATCCGCGGCACCAAACCCGAACACCCTGAAGTGGAAATTGATCGTCACGCTTCCGATAGCGAGCCGTTCTCCGCGCTGGCCTTCAAGATCATGACCGACCCGTTCGTCGGCAAGCTGGCCTTCGTGCGCGTGTACAGCGGTACGCTCTCCTCCGGCAGTTACGTATTTAACTCCACCAAACAAAAGCGCGAGCGCGTGGGCCGATTGCTGATGATGCACGCCAATCACCGCGAAGAAGTCGAAACCGTATACAGCGGCGAGATTTGCGGCGTCGTCGGCCTGAAGGACACCACCACCGCCGATACCCTCTGCGATGAAAACGATCAGGTCATTCTGGAATCCATGGAGTTTCCGGATCCCGTAATCCAGGTCGCCATCGAGCCTAAAACCAAGGCCGGCCAGGATAAGATGACCATGGCGCTGCTCAAGCTCGCCGAGGAAGACCCGACCTTTAAAACCTACACCGACACGCAGACCGGCCAGACCATCATCGCAGGCATGGGCGAACTCCACCTGGAGATCATCGTGGATCGTATGCTGCGCGAGTTCAAGGTGGAAGCCACAGTCGGCAAACCCCAGGTGGCTTACCGCGAAACCATCCGCAGGGCTGCCGAAGCGGAAGGCCGCTACATCCGCCAAACCGGTGGCCACGGCCAGTATGGTCACTGCAAAATCCGTATCGAGCCTGTCGCACCCGGCGTGGGATACTCTTTTGAAAACAAAACCGTGGGCGGCTCGATTCCCAAGGAGTTCATCTCCCCCATCGACGACGGTATCCGCGAGGCATCCCAAAGCGGCCTCTTGGGCGGTTACGAAGTTGTGGACTTCAAAGCCATCGTATACGATGGCAGCTACCACGAAGTCGACTCTTCCGAAATGGCCTTCAAGATCGCCGGCTCCATGGCCTTCAAGGAAGCGCTGTCCAAGGCTGACCCCTGCCTGATGGAACCCGTTATGAAGGTGGAGGTCATCACCCCCGAACAGTACATGGGCGATATCATCGGCGATATCTCCAGCCGCCGCGGCCGCATTGAGGGCATGGAAGCCCGTCTGGGCGAGCAGAGCGTGCACGCAGTCGTGCCGCTGTCGGAGATGTTCGGCTACGCGACCGACCTTCGCAGCCGTACGCAGGGCCGCGGACTGTTCACGATGCAGTTCGACCATTACGAAGAAGTGCCCAAGAGCATCACCGAAAGCGTTACCGGCCGCAAGAAGGAAAATTGAACCCGTATTCCCCTGAACTAGAAGCGTAGAATCGCTTTCACATCCGTATTTTAAGGAGGAACAAACCATGTCCAAGGCACATTTTGAACGCACCAAGCCGCACGTAAACGTTGGCACCATCGGGCATGTCGATCACGGCAAGACGACGCTGACCGCGGCGATCACGATGACGCTGGCGCAGCTGGGCAACGCAAAAGCGATGCGTTACGAAGACATCGACAAGGCGCCCGAAGAGAAAGCGCGCG
>JADGQP010000039.1 GCA_017881705.1 Christensenellaceae bacterium | reverse complement strand
TAGCCTCGTGCGTTCCAACATGCGCTTCATTTTGGACAATGCATCCGATGATTTCCACAGCGATTTTTACCGCGCCAACGGCAGGCGCGCTTGTTACCTCGTTATCGCGGGTGACAAGGGCTTGTGCGGCGGCTATAACCACGACGTACTCAAGCTGGCCTACCGGACAATACTCGATACCAGCAGGCACCAGAACACCCGGCTCGAGACGTTCGGGCACATGGCGACCGATTTTTTCCGTCGCAAGGGTTTGGTAATCAGCGAAAATTACCTCACTGCCGTGCAAAATCCGACGCTCGACCAGGCGCGCGAGATCGCCGCTTCGCTTTGCCAGCGGTATAAACGCGACGAGTTTGACGAAGTGTTTATCATCTTCACCCAGATGCTCAAAGGCGGGATCATGCAACCCATGCGGCTGAGCGTACTGCCGATTACCAAGCATACGGTAAAGACCGTGCAGCCCATGCACTCGCCGACCTCGGGCTTGCAGTTTTGGCCTAACGCCCAGGGTGTGTTGGACAGCATGGCGCAGCATTATGTGGTAGGCGTGCTATACAGTTGCCTTGTGCAAAGCTACGCAAGCGAAAACCGCGCGCGCATGGCAGCCATGGAATCCGCCACGCGAAACGCCGACGACATGCTCAAACGGCTGAGCCTTCAGCTCAACCACGCACGGCAGGCCGCCATTACCCAGGAAATCAACGAAATTATCGGCGGTAACCCGGATAGCTTTAAACTATGAAGACCATTTTCGTGTTCAACCGGGAAGGAGATACGCTATGACAAAGGGAACTCTGATCCGCGTGGTAGGCCCGGTGATCGACGTACGGTTCCGTGCCAGCGACGTGCCGCCCATCAATACGCTTCTATACGTGCTGGACGGCGACCGGAAGGTAGCCGCGGAAGTACACGAGCATATGGGCACGACGGTGCGCTGCATCGCGCTGGAAGCGACGGAGGGCCTGTCCAGGGGGCTGCAAGTGGAAAACACCGGCAACCCCATCATGATTCCGGTTGGGCCGGAAATGCTCGGGCGCGCAATAGACGTTCTGGGCCGGCCAATCGATGGCAAGGAACCGCCTATAACGGCGAAAACCATGCCTATCCATCGCAAATCGCCCAGCTTTATGCAGCAACAGCCCGTGGCTAAAATATTTGAAACCGGCATCAAGGTGATCGACCTGCTTGCGCCCTATGCGCGCGGCGGCAAGATCGGCCTGTTTGGCGGCGCCGGCGTTGGCAAAACGGTGCTGATACTGGAACTGATTCATAATATCGCCACCGAGCAGGGCGGGTACAGCGTATTCACAGGCGTTGGCGAACGCAGCCGCGAGGGCAACGACCTGCTTACGGAAATGACCAATTCCGGCGTTATTAAAAACACGGCGCTGATATTCGGGCAAATGAACGAGCCGCCCGGAGCGCGTATGCGCGTGGCCCTGACCGGGCTTACGATAGCGGAGTACTTCCGCGACGTGCAAAAGCAGAATATGCTGCTGTTTATCGATAATATTTTCCGTTACATTCAGGCAGGCAGCGAGGTTTCCGCGCTTTTGGGCCGACTGCCCAGCGCTGTGGGCTACCAGCCGACGCTGGCAGGCGAAGTCGGAAGCCTGGAAGAGCGTATTACCTCCACCAACGATGGCTCCATCACCTCTGTACAAGCGATCTACGTTCCTGCGGACGACTTAACCGACCCCGCGCCCAGCGCGATTTTCAGCCATCTGGACGCGACCACCGTGCTAAGCCGCTCCATTTCCGAAATTGGCATTTATCCCGCTGTGGATCCGCTGGACAGTTCCAGCCGCATTCTGGATCCGCTGATTGTGGGGCAGGAGCATTACGATGTGGCCATGCGCGTACAGGAGGCTTTGCAGCGTTACCGCGAGCTGCAGGATATCATCGCCATTCTGGGTATGGACGAGCTGAGCGAAGAGGACCAGAAAACCGTATTACGAGCGCGCAGGCTGCAGCGTTTTCTTAGCCAGCCGATGTTCGTTGCCGAAGTGTTCAGCGGGATTCCGGGACGGTACGTCAAACTGGCCGACACGATTGCTTCCTTCAAAGCGATCGTCAACGGCGAGGCGGACGACTTGCCCGAAGATGCGTTCTACATGGTCGGCAATCTGGAAGACGCACGCCAGAAGGCTAAGGAACTGGAGGCGAAATAAATGGCCAATACGTTTCTGCTCAGCATTCTTACACCAGAGCACGAGTTTTATCGCGGTCAGGTGGAAATGATCAGTTTCAGTGCTCTGGACGGAAGAATGATGATCCTTGCGGAACACGCTCCGACGGTCATCGGCCTTACGGAAGGTGAGCTAACGCTGCGCGATGCCGATGGCAATACGCGGTGGGCCGCTGCGTCGGACGGTTTTGTAACCGTTACGCAGGATCAAACCGTAATGATGCTGCAATCCGCCGAGTGGCCGGAGGATATCGACCGCGTGCGCGCCGAACGTTCCGAAATGCGCGCCAGGGAAGCGCTTTTACAAAAGCAGGATCGTCAAAGTTACCTGATGAACCAGGCGATGCTTCTTCGCGCCATGACCCGTTTGCGTGTGAGTGACAAATACCATGTAAACTCATAGACGGTTCAGCCGCGTTCAGCCAGCGATAAGATACCAGCCGTAGGGTCGCTGCCAGCCTTATCATGCTTTTGGGTTTGGAGGATCTGACATGGAACACAGAGCCTGGGTAAGCCGCTACCGCGACGAATTGAAAGGGCTTGCGATTCTTTGGGTGATCTTCTTTCATTCCCAACTTATTTTACCCGGGAACTGGGATCTGGTTCGGCAGCTGGGTTACGGCGGCGTGGATATCTTCTTTTTTATCATGGGTTTCGGACTGTATCACTCGCTTATAAAAAACACCGATCTGCGTGGGTATACCTCGCGCAGACTTTGGCGTATTTTACCTGCTTATCTGCCGGTGCTCGTGGTCTGGATGGCGACAATGTACCCGACCTACGGCCTTTCGCCAACCGAAACGCTTCGCGGTGTGGCAGGCAACCTGACGATGACGGGGTACTGGCTGCAAACGCCGCGTGTTTTCAACTGGTTTGCGAACGGACAGTTTTTCTTTATCCTGATCGCGCCCGTATGCTTTGCGTTGCTGACCAACAGAAAAAAACCCGCGGCGGTTTTAGTCGGCTTGCTTATTATCGCTGGGCTGATAGGGTTTGCGTGCATTGGACAAAAGCAGTTGATGGGCGCTTCGCGCTTGCCATTATTCCTTCTGGGCATCGCTTTTGGCATGGATTGGCCCGTGAGCAAAAAAAGAGGCGCGGTTCGCGGCGCTTATATCGCGGCTTTCGCTGTGGGGCTTACGGCGCTACTTCTGTTTAAGCTTAAATATACCGCTTTCCTAAACGACTTTGGTATGTACTGGTATCCTTTCGCATTGATCACCCCGCCGTTATGCGTTTTTATCGCATGGCTGCTGAACAAAACGGAAAAAGCGCGCGCCCTGTTTGCGCCGCTAAGGGTATTGGGGCGTGCATCGTTTGAAATATACCTTCTGAATATCTGGACGGTCGAACTGGCAAAACTCGCCGGAGCCGACGGCGCGGGCCTGTGGATCGCGTTGTGCGCAGGCGATTTACTGCTGGGTGTGGGCTATCACATGTTGGTTACCCGGGCGGTTCAGTTGCTTAAACCAGAACGCGTTGATTCAAAATAAAGAAGGGTTACGCATCGCACGTTGTTCTAATCGGATCATCATGCTATAATAACGGCATGAGTACCATCCGAAAGGAGCCTGCGGATGAAGCGGATTGATACGATAAACGCAATCGGCCACGTGCTTTGCCACGACCTGACGCGCATCGTTCCGGGGGAATGGAAAGGCGCGCAGTTCCGCAAGGGGCATGTGGTTTCGCAAGAAGATATCCCAATGTTGCTCAGCATGGGCAAGGATCACCTTTTTGTTTTTGAGATGGATGACCGTCACCTGCACGAAAACGACGCAGCCGAACGCTTAGGTGAGCTGTGTAAAAACGAATGGATGTGCGCAAGCGACATCATAGAGGGCAAACTTGAGTTATCCGCGGCAAGAGACGGTCTTTTTATCGTGGATACCAAGCGCCTTACACAGATCAACAGCATTGAGGAAATCGTCATTGCGACACGACATACCCACACAGCGGTAAAAGCGGGCGACGTTCTATCCGCCATGCGGGTGATTCCGCTGGTGATTGATAAAAGTAAAATTGAACAGGCGGAAGCAATCGGCGCGGGTGTGCCTTTGGTGCGCATTGCACCGTTTAAACCTTTAAAGGCAGGCATCGTTACAACCGGCAACGAAGTGTTTTCCGGAAGGATCGAGGATCGCTTTACGCCGATTGTTAAGGATAAGCTGTCGGCTTTCGGTATCGAAACGATTTGGCATGAAACCACCGATGACGCGCCGGAGCATATTCAAAACGCGATTTTAAAATTGCGGCGCGAAAAGGCGGACCTGATCCTCTGCACAGGCGGCATGAGCGTGGATCCTGACGATTGCACGCCGGCCGCCATTCGGCAAAGCGGGGCGCGCATCGTTACATACGGCGCGCCCGTAATGCCCGGAGCAATGCTGTTAATCGGCTACTATCCGGACGGCGTGCCCGTGCTCGGCTTACCCGGGTGCGTTATGTACGCCAAGACTACCGTGTTCGACCTGGTGCTGCCGCGTGTGGCCGCAGGGGTGGAAATAACGCGCGGGGATATCACCAAACTGGGAAACGGCGGTTTGTGCTTAAAGTGCAAGGTTTGCACCTACCCCAACTGCGGCTTTGGCAAAGAGTAGACGCACATTTTTTCGAACGGGCTGCGGCTGAACAGGACGACGAATCGTTTTTATAACGGAGGTAACTCAATGTATCAAGCGGCGGTAGTGACCATAAGTGACCGTTCGTTCGCAGGCGTCCGGCAGGACGATTCCGGCCCGGCGGTCACAGCCATGCTTCGCTCGGCGGGGTATGAAGTTATCCGTACGTTAGTTGTGCCGGACGAACTGCCTTTAATCGAAAACGCCTTGATTGATCTTGCGGACAAGCTGGACGCGGCGCTGATTGTTACTACCGGCGGCACGGGCTTTTCCCCGCGGGACATTACGCCTGAGGCAACGCTTGCGGTATGCCAAAGGCGCGCAGACGGGATACCGGAGGCGATGCGCGCCGCGTCCCTGGCCGTTACCCGGCGCGCGATGCTTTCCCGGGCTGTTGCGGGAATACGCGGCCGCACGCTGATTGTGAATCTGCCGGGAAGCCCCAGGGCGGCGGAGGAAAACCTATCGGCGGTGCTGGACACGCTGGAACACGGCTTGAAAATGCTACGCGGCGGCACGGCGGATTGCGCGGCCCAACCGTAAGGAGGAATCGAGCAATGCTGGATACTTACGGGAGAGAGGTACGCACGCTGCGGTTGGCTGTTACCGAAACCTGCGATCTCCGATGCCGATACTGTATGCCGGAAAAGGGCTTGCCGACGCGCAGCGAACCCCTTTCGCAGGATGAGCTGGTGGAAATCGCGCGCGCAGCCACGCAATGCGGTATCCAAAAAATACGACTTACGGGCGGCGAGCCTCTGTTTCGGCCGGATTTACTGGAAATTTGCCAGAGAATCGCCCAAATCGACGGTATTCACACGCTGTGCTTGACCACGAACGGCACGAGGCTGGCGGCGCTGGCTAGGCCGCTGCGCGAGGCCGGAGTGAAGCGCGTGAACGTTTCCATCGATTCGCTCAATGTCAGCCGTTACGCTGAAATCACGCGCGGGGGCAGCCTGCCAAACGTTGTGAAAGGGCTGGAGGAAGCGCTCCAAGCCGGATTTGAACGCGTGAAGGTCAATTGTGTACTGATGGGCGGCATTAACGATGGAGAAATCAACGATTTTATTGAGCTGACGAAGTTTAAGCCGCTGGAGGTTCGTTTTATAGAACTGATGCCGATGGGCGAATGCAGCCAATGGCCTGAGGAGCGGTTTTTACCCGCTGAAAAGGTGCTTTACACCTGCCCAATGCTCGACCGGATAGACGATGAAGGGGTTACGGAGCGCTACCGCCTTAAAGACGCAGTGGGAACGGTGGGGCTGATCAGGCCAATGTCCCATATGTTTTGCGGCAGTTGCGACCGAATCCGCGTAACCGCGGATGGGATGCTGAAGCCGTGCCTGCATTCCGCGATGGAGATGAGCCTGCGTGGCTTAAGTGGGAAAGAACTTGAAAAACGGATTATAGAGGGTATCAACGCAAAACCGGCGACGCATCATTTAAACGAAACCGGCACGCAAACCAAACGCAGCATGTGCCAGATCGGAGGCTGATATGGCAGGCTTAACGCATTTTAACACGCAGAACCGTGCGCGGATGGTAGATGTTACGGAAAAACCGATTACCGACCGTAAAGCCGTAGCCTGCGGGTTTGTGCGTATGTCCCCCAAAACCCTTGCGCTTATTCAAAATGGAGCGATTTCCAAAGGGGATGTGCTTGCCGTAGCGCAGGTAGCGGGCATTATGGCGGCAAAGCGGACGCATGAACTGGTACCCATGTGCCATCCGCTTATGCTGACGGCTGTTGATATCACCTTTGAAACCAGCACTGAACCCTGCGGCGTAAGCATTACCGCACAAACGCGGTGCAAAGGCGAAACAGGCGTGGAAATGGAGGCTCTCACCGCCTGTTCTGTAGCGGCGCTTACGATATACGATATGTGCAAGGCGGTGCAGCGCGATATGGAAATCACATCGATTCGACTGCTTCAAAAAAGCGGCGGGAAAAGCGGCGATTTTTCAACCGACCCGGTAAAATGACCGTTTGGAGGCGCAAGGATTGGCCACTATTGAAAGCGTGAATATCAGCCAGCAAAAAGGCGTGCGTAAACACGAAGCAGAGCGGATTGAGCTGAGAGTGGGCGAGGGCATCGTGGGCGACGCGCATGCGGGCAACTGGCACCGGCAGATCAGCCTGCTTGCACAGGAAAGCGTGGATACCATGCGCACGTACGGCCTAACAAACTTGGGGCCGGGCATTTTTGCCGAGAACATCAACACCCGGGGAATCGAACTGAAAACTTTACCGGTCGGTACGTGCCTGAAGGCGGGGGAATGCCTGCTGGTAGTAACGCAGATCGGTAAGGAGTGCCATAATGACGGCTGCGCCATCCAAAAGGCCACAGGGCGTTGCGTTATGCCGACAGAAGGGATTTTTGCGGTAGTCGTAAAAGCCGGATTTATTCAAAAAGGCGACGAGATTGCGGTTGTCGATCCGGCAACGCTGTGTATATCCTAAATAAAAGCGAAAACCCGGCGGTCGGTTACGACAGCATCCAGCGCGGTGAGCGTTTCGCGTACGTCGTCGGCGGTGTTAAAAGCACCGATGGAAAAGCGTACTGCACCCTGCGGGAAGGTGCCGAGCGTTCGATGGGCGGACGGCGCGCAATGCAAGCCGCAGCGAACGGCTATGCCATATTCACTCGAAAGAAGATCAGTAACAATCGCATTATCCAGGCTGGAAAAATCAACCGCGATCACAGGCAGCCGCCCCAACAGCTTTAACTTGCCGAGAACGTGCGCATGTGGCAGGCGGGCAAGCCCGTTTAACAGCTCGCCGCAAAGCGCTTGCGTCTGCGCCGCCAGATGGGTCATGTTCGGTTCCAGGTAGTCCAGCGCGGAGAGAAAACCATATAAGCCAGGCAGGTTCTGCGTACCGGCTTCAAACTTATCCGGAAGTTCGGAAGGCTGGGTTTCCGAATCGGAGTGGCTGCCGGTGCCGCCGGTAATCAACGGTTCCAGGCATCTGGCAAAGTTTCGGCGCATCAATACGGCTCCAACGCCCTGGGGGCCAAGCATGCCCTTGTGAGCGGGCACTACCAGCGCGTCGGCGTTCAATTTCGTTAGACTTATGGGTACATGGCCCGCGGTTTGCGCCGCGTCCACCGCAAAGGCAATGCCGCGTTCGCGGCACAACGCGCCGACTTCCGCCACCGGCAGTATCGTACCGCAAACGTTGGAAGCGTGCGTAAGGCAAACCATGCGAGTTTCAGGCCGGATTAGCGCCGCTACTGCGGAAACATTCAGGCTTCCGTCCGGCGCGCAAGGCGCTTTATCCACAAAAATGCCGGGAATCTGGTTTAATGGCCGCATAACAGCATTATGCTCCATGGAGCTTACCACCACGTGGTCGCCCGCGTTTAAAAAGCCTTTGAGCACAAGGTTCAGGCCCGCGGTAGCGCCGGATGTAAATACGCAGGCGTCCGTATCCGGGGAACCGAAAAACGCGCAAAGGCGCTCCCGCAGCGTCAGCATGGTCATTTCAGCCTGGGTGGACGGGGTGTAACCGCCCCGCCCCGGGTTGCCGCCCACATCCGTTATATATCCCGCCATCGCCTGCGCAACGCCGGGCGCCTTTGGGAAGCTGGTGGCCGCGTTATCCAGATAAATCATGCGCATTTACGTTATCCTTTCTTGCGAATCACGTAACGTTATGATAAACTAACGTTAGTATATCATACGGAGGGGTCAAAATGAAGAAACACTTATCGGTCATCCTGACGGGCGCTGTAATCGGCATCGTTGCGCTGGCTCTCGTAGCGCTGGGAAACCCCGCCAATATGGGCATTTGCGTGGCATGCTTCATCCGCGATACCGCGGGCGCGTTGAAGCTGGATTCAGCAACGACGGTGCAGTATGTGCGGCCTGAAATTATCGGTATTATCCTTGGCTCGCTGATCCTTTCGCTGTTTCGGCGCGAGTTCAAACCGCGTGGCGGTTCATCGCCGATTACGCGCTTCATACTGGGAATTGTTGTGGTTATCGGCGCTCTGATATTCCTTGGTTGCCCGTTAAGGATGCTGCTTCGTCTTGGCGGCGGTGACCTGAACGCGCTGGTCGGGTTGGTCGGTTTTGCCTGCGGCGTAGGCATCGGCGTGCTTGCGCTCAACCGTGGCTTCTCCCTCAAACGCGCCTATTCGCAAAGCACGCTGGAAGGCGCCGGACTACCGGCCATGTCTATCGTACTGTTAGTGATTGCGCTGGTGTTTCCTTCGCTGCTTGCGTTTTCCACGGAAGGCCCAGGCTCGATGCACGCGGCGGTTTGGGCTTCGCTCGCGGGTGGGTTGATCGTGGGCGGCATGGCGCAGCGCAGTCGTTTTTGCATGGCGGGCGGCATCCGGGATGAACTGCTGTTTAAAGATTTTCACTTGCTTTGGGGCAGCGTTTCCTTGCTGGTTGTGGTTGTGATCGGCAACCTTCTGCTGGGTAAATTCCACCTTGGGTTTAACAACCAGCCAATCGCCCACACGGACGGCGTATGGAATTTCCTCGGCATGGCGCTGGTCGGCTGGGGCAGCGTACTGCTTGGCGGCTGCCCGCTAAGGCAGACCGTATTGTCTGGTGAAGGCAATACCGATTCCGCGATTACCGTACTGGGTATGCTGGTGGGCGCTGCGCTGGCGTATAATTTTGGGTTGGCTTCTTCCGCAAAAGGGGTAACTTTCAACGGGCAAATCGCCGTTGGCGTAGCAGCGCTTGTTCTAATCGCAATTACTCTTTTCAACCTTAACCGTAAAGGAGAAAAAGCATGAAAAATGTGGACGCAAGAGGCTGCGCATGCCCCGAGCCCGTGGTGATGACCCGCAACGCGCTGAAACAGGATCCTTCCAGCGCGGTAATCCTGGTGGATAATACCTGCGCGGTTGAAAACATTACCCGTTTCGCGCACAACAGCGGTTATCAGGTGAACGTGACCAAAGACGGCTCGGAGTTCAAGTTGACGCTTAAAAAGCAATGAACCTTTATATTGCTACGTTTCACACGCACTATTCGGCGCTTTCCACCTGCCGCGCCTTTCATAATGCCGGACAGGATGTGGAAATGGCGCCGGTACCCCGTGTGTTAAGCGCAGATTGCGGAACGTGCCTGCGATTTTTTGGTGAAACAGTGCGAACCGAGCTTTTACATCGGGATTTCGACCGTGTGGTTATAGAACTGCAAAATGGGAACTATCAAACGGTGGTGACCAACGATGCGCCTTAGCGAGGTGCTGGCAATCCCACGCGGTATTACGGCGGTTGTGGGCGGCGGGGGGAAAACAACGCTGATCTTTCGTCTTGCACAGGAGTTAAGCGAACAACATCGAACGTTGATTACGACAACAACGCATATCTGGCCTCCGGAATGTGAAACGCTGTTTTCACCTTCCGTTCAGGCGATTGAAAAGGCCTTTCAAAGCCAAAACCTGCTTGCCGTTGGCAGCCTTACGCCGGAAGGAAAATTGGCCTCCGTTCCCGAACTGCTTACTCAATTAGATACACTTGCCGAGTATGTGCTTGTGGAAGCAGATGGTTCGCGCAGGCTGCCATTGAAAGCACCCGCGGAGCACGAACCCGTGCTGTCGGAGCAT
>JADGQP010000038.1 GCA_017881705.1 Christensenellaceae bacterium | reverse complement strand
CGGGCGCTTCCACGATTACCGGAGCCTGGGGCAGCAGCGTTACGTCGTCGCACACGCGCGCGTCGCCGTGCTGGGCGGTGATCATTTGCCGGAATTTATCCAACCCGCGCCCGCTGACGAGCGCCTCGGTCAATGCGGCTTCGGCATGCGCTTCGGTGTCCGCCGCGCCTGCCAGCAGCAACATCTGCGCGCCAAGCGCCAGCGATACCGAGCGCAGCGGGCCTGTAACGCGGTTTGCAAGCACGTCGATCGCTTCCTTGACCTCCAAGGCGTTGCCAACGTGACTGCCCAGCGGCTCGCTCATGTCGGTCACCAGCGCGACCATGCGGCGGCCGGCGTCCACGCCAATGCGCACCATCGTCTGCGCGAGGTTGATGCTTTCTTCCAGTGTGTGCATGATTGCGCCGGAGCCGGTTTTAACGTCCAGCACGATCGCTTGGGAGCCGCTGGCCAGCTTTTTGCTCATGATGCTGGAGGCAATCAGGGGCAGGCTGTCCACGGTGGAAGTGGTATCCCGCAGCGTGTAAAGCACCTTATCGGCAGGGGCGAGGTTGGCTGTTTGCCCGATGACCGCCACGCCAATGCGCTTTACCTGCGCGATAAACTCATCCATCCCAAGCTCCACACGCAAGCCAGCGATGCTTTCCAGCTTATCCAGCGTGCCGCCGGTATGTCCCAGCCCGCGCCCGCTCATTTTAGCCACGGGTACGCCGCACGCGGCCACCAACGGAGCCAGTATCAGCGTAGTGGTATCGCCCACACCGCCGGTGGAATGCTTGTCCGTCGGGATGCCGCTCAGCGCGGAAAGGTCCGCCATCTCCCCGGATTCGGCCATGCTCTGGGTGAGCTGCACGGTTTCCTCACGGTTCATACCGTTAAGGCGTATGGCCATCAGCAGCGCTGCGATCTGATAATCGGGCAAGGTCTGCTGCGCGGCGCCCTGCGCAAAAAACGCGATCTCCTCGCGGGTCAGCGTGCCGAACAGTTTCTTTTTTTCGATGATCGACAAAATATCCATCGTAACGCCTTCCTGAATGAAAAGCACGCGCGCGGACGTTTTTGGACGCCCGCGCCGCTGCGATATTTAAAGCTGGATAATCATTCGGCCGCAGGATTCGCACTCAATGAGCTTCGCGCCGGCTTTGAGGTTGCGCAGCGTTACCGAGGGGAGGCTCATAAAACACCCGCCGCATTGTCCGTTTACCAGCTTGGCCACCGGCGGAACGCAATGCCGTTTGATGGCCTGGTATCGTTCCATCAGCGTGGGGTCGATTTCCTTGCCCTTCTCCTGAACGATGCGCCGTTTGTCCTCCAGCGCTTTCATTTGCACACGGTATTCATCCTCGTAGGCAACTTTCTGCGCTTCGTACTCGGTACGCACCCGCGAGAATTTAATGACGATCTCTTTTTGGATGCGCTCGTGTTCGGCGCCGTCCTGCTGGATACGCTTCATTTCCTGCTCGTAACTGGCGATGTCGCCAAGCAACCTTTGTGCATCCTGGGAAAAGGCACGCGCCTCGTCCAGGCTGGTCGGGGGCGCTTCCGTAAGACGCACCTGCAGAGCCTTAAGCTGATCCTGCTGCATAACAATCGCGTCCCTGATGACATCCACACGGTCGAGCATCTGGGCCACTTCTTCTTCTATCTGTTTTACGGCCGTTTGCTGTTCCACCAGAAAGTCCCGGTTTTTCTTCAGCGCCAGGCGATTGGGCGACCGTTTCATCTCGTTTTCCAGCGTGTCGGCTTCCATGTCGGCCTGTTGAAATTCCCAAAGCAATTCAATTTGTTCCATAGTGTCCTCCTTAAACGGTATGCGATTTCGCCCGGTTCAGCGGGCATACCCCCGTGGTCGGCTGCCGTTTACGCAACGGTGCAATCAAAGGGGGCCAGGTCGGTAAGGCGCGCTTCCACCGGCCAGCGGTAGGTCAGCGCATCCTCCGAAAAGCGTTTGTACAGCGCGGCGATTCCGGGAAGCTCCGTACGGTAGTGGCCGGCCTCGATGACCGTAAGACCTGTGGCCAGCGCCGAAAGCAACTGATGGTGTTTTATCTCTCCCACCACGAAAACCTGCGCTTTGGCTGCGGCGGCATCGGCGTATTCGTCGCCGGAAGCGCCCGGGCCAACAACCGCGTGGGTAACGACGGTTTCCGCGTCGCCGTACAGCCGCGCGTGCGTGTGAAGCGCTGTATCTACCTGCCTGAGGAACGCGCCGGCTGTTTGTGCCTGAGGCAGAGCGCCACGGCGCAGGTATACGCTTTTCCCCGCCGATGCGATGCCGGTAAGCCCCAATGCAGCGGCCAGGCTGTCGCTTGTGCCATCGACGGCGCGGTCCAGGTTGGTATGCGCGGCGATCAGGTTAAGCCCCGAACCAACCAGCGCCAGCAGTACCGCGCCTTCCGGCTCGTCGTAGCGGATGCGGCGAATACCGGTAAACATCAGTGGATGGTGGGTTACGATTATCTCCGCGCCGAAAGCCTGTGCTTCCCGCACCACGGCCTGCGTGGCGTCCAAGGCGAAAAGAACGCGAGTGATTTTGCTGGCGGGGTTGCCCACCAGCAGGCCGGCGTTATCGTAATCCTCCTGCGACTCAAAAGGCGCAAGCCTGTCCAGCCAGTCCAGCACATCCCCGACGGTCATAGGCTCACCCCTTTTTATTCCGGCTCAAAGCGAGCAGCGCATCGTTCGTATAGTTCAGCTCCCTAAGCGTGGCAGCCAGGCGATCCGCGTTCTGTTCGCGGGGCGAGGCGTTCATGGCGGCTATGGCCTGAGCAAGCAGGCGACGTTTGCGTGTGAGCCAGGGCGACCAATCCTCCGGCAGGGTTTGAAGCAAGCGCGGCCCCAGCAACAGCTCCCTCTCGGTGTATTCCGGTGCATCCTGCGGTGCAGGAGCGGCACGCATCAACAGGTACAGCCTGCCGCCCGCATTGACTATGCACTCGTCCGTGAGCCGGTAGCCGATCCGCTGTATAGCTGTGCGCGAAAGAGATAACTCGGTCTGCGCGCCTAACACCAGTGTGGCGCCTCTCAGGCGGTTTGCGCCGCGCAGGAGGATGCCCGCGATGGTATCGCCGCCCATTCCAAGGATACATACCGTATCCGCGAGTCCGCCGGGGAGCGCGTCCAACGCGTCCAACCCGTCTGCCAGGGCGAAAACCGTTCGGTTGCTTAACCCGAGCGTTGAAAGCCGCGTTCTGGCTTTATGAAGCGCGGGGTCGCTGATGTCCGCGGCTAAAAGCAGTTTACAGCGGTTTTCGGCAAGCAGGGTCGCGCCAAAACGCCCGTGGTCGCAGCCGATATCGGCACAGATTTCACAGGGCGCCACCCAGTCCGCAGCCGCGCGCAGCCGCGCGTCTGGCTTGGGGAAACGGGGCGTCCGGCGAGAGGTGGGGGAAAACGGTACGTTGCGCTCGGGCATGGCCGTCAATCCAGATAGTCCTTCAGTTTCTTGCTGCGGCTGGGGTGCCGCAGTTTGCGCAGAGCCTTGGCCTCGATTTGCCGAATACGCTCGCGAGTTACCTTAAACACACGCCCCACTTCCTCAAGCGTCCGCTGGTGCCCGTCGTCCAAACCGAAACGCAGACGAAGCACCTTTTCTTCGCGAGGGGTGAGGGTATCCAGTACGTCCAGCAGCTGTTCCTTCATCAGGGTGAAGCTCGCGGCCTCGGCGGGTGCCGGAGCGTCCTCGTCGGGAATAAAATCGCCCAGATGGCTGTCCTCTTCCTCGCCGATGGGGGTTTCCAGCGATACGGGCTCCTGCGCGATCTTGATGATCTCGCGCACTTTGCTTTCGCTGATGTTCATCACCTTGGCGATCTCATCGGGCGTGGGCTCGCGCCCATACTCCTGCAGCAGCTGACGTGATACGCGGATGAGTTTGTTGATGGTTTCCACCATATGCACGGGGATGCGGATGGTACGCGCCTGGTCAGCGATGGCGCGGGTAATGGCCTGGCGAATCCACCAGGTGGCGTAGGTGCTGAACTTGTAGCCTTTACGGTAGTCGAACTTGTCCACCGCCTTGATGAGCCCGAGGTTCCCTTCCTGAATCAAATCCAGAAAGAGCATGCCGCGGCCTACGTACCGTTTGGCGATGGATACCACCAGGCGCAGGTTGGCTTCGGTCAGCTTTTTCTTGGCTTCATCGTCGCCGTTTTCCATGCGTTTGGCGATTTCGATTTCCTCGTCGGCGGTCAGCAAGGAAACCTTGCCGATTTCCTTGAGGTACATGCGTACCGGATCGTCGATGCTTACACCGTCGGGTACACTCAGGTCGATCTTTTCAGGTTCGATCAGCTCGTCCGCAGGGACCGGGTCAAACTCATTAACCACGTCAACCCCCATGTTCTCAAGCGTTTCGTAGATCTTGTTCATCTGGTCGGCGTCAATTTCCAGTTCCATCGCCTGGGTGGCAATCTCATCGCGGGTAATCGTGCCCTTGGTTTTAGCATCCTCGTATAATTCGTTGAGTTTCAACTTGATCGCCTCTGGCGAATGGTTGCTCAACTTCATCACTCCTTCTATCCGGCGAGACCGAAAGTGCGCTTTGGGAAAATGCGACTGCCGCGAACCGATTTATAAAATTGCCCGCGTCCGTCGTGAGGTGTAACCTGAAAACGGGGAAGCGAAACCGATTGGACTGGTTCGCCGGTATGTCAGACGGAATTGGTTTCTTTCAGCCGCTTCATCAGCGACAGAGCGCGCTCCGTTTGTTTGGAGCGCTCTCCTTCTGGTAAGTTCGGCAAACTGCGTTGAATCTCCTCTAATTCGGCTTCAATCTGTGTAATACGCATACGCTTTAAACAATCCTGCGCCATGCGCATCAGGCCCGCGTCGTCCTCGTCGGTCTGTATGCTTAATATCGTACCCAGCGCCGCGCGCCCCTGTTCGTCCGGCTGATCCTCCATCAGCTGCGCCGGGCTTTCTCCGGCCAGCAGCCTTTCACAGATGGTGCGCAGCTGCGGATCCGCAAATTCCTCGGCGGCTACGGCGCCTTTGGGCAGGCGGCCGGTTGCCAGAACCGCAAGCATTGTGCAGGCGGTTCGATCCACCTGAAGCGTATCGCGCGCTTTTTGCCCGAAGCTCTCCCCGCGCGGCGCGAAGGCGCGCTGCCGTTGGGGCGAAACGCCCATCTGCTCTAAAAGTATCTCGCGGGTAAAGCCGCTTTCAAAGGCCAGCCGTTTCAAATGCCCTTCCAGTTCCACAGGTTCACGAACACCCTTTAAAATATCTGCGCCGGCTTTGGCATAGGCCGCTCGCCCCTCCTCGGCGGAAAGGTCGTACTTTTCCTTCTCGCGCAGCAGCCGGTAGGTGATGCCGGAAACAGGTTTGAGCGCGGCGAAGGCCGCATCGCCCTGCTGGCGGATAAACTCATCCGGGTCCAGCCCTCCCGGAAAATCCAGTACACGCGCGGGAATATGCTCGGCTTCCAGCACCGTAAGCCCGCGCAATATGGCGTGCTGCCCCGCGCTGTCGCCATCGTACGCCAGCCAGATTTCCGGCGCGTGACGGGCGAGCAGGCGCGCCTGCTCCGGGGTCAGCGCCGTACCCAACGTGGCCGCAACGCCCTCCACGCCAAACTGGGAAAGCGCCACCACGTCCATGTAGCCTTCCACCAGAATCACCCGCGTAAGACCCCGCGCCTTGCGCAGCAGGTTGGCCGCGTAAACGTTGAACCGCTTGTTGAAGGCGGGCGTATCGGCGGTGTTGAGGTACTTGGGCTGGGCGTCGCCCATGGCGCGGCCACCAAAGCCCAGCACATGGCCGTACCCGTCGATAATGGGGAAGACCACGCGGTTTCGGAACATATCGGACACGCGGTTGTCTCGCTGATAGGCAAGCCCCGCGGAAACGATCTCTTCCTCGGTGAAACCCTGCTCGCGCAGCGCCGGAAAGATGCTTGCCCCGGTGGCCGCGCCGATGCCGAAACGGCGGATGACCGTGTCGCTTAAACCGCGCTTTTGCACGTATGCCAGCAGGCTTTCGCCCTGCGGTTCCCAAAGCGCCTGGTGGTATAGCTTGGCGGCGGCCTGATTGACCAGGTAGATGCGCTCCTTGAGCGTGCGCCGCCGTTCGTAATCCGGATCGTTCTGCATCTCGGGCAGGGGCAGGTGGTATTGGTCCGCCAGATGCTTAACCGCCTCGGCAAAATCCAGCTTTTCGATGTCCATTACAAACTGGATCACGCTGCCGCCCGCCTTGCAGCCGAAACAGTAGTAAACCTGCTTTTGTTCGTCTACGTTGAACGACGGCGTTTTTTCGTTGTGAAACGGGCACAGACCTATGTATCTATGCCCGTTTTTACGAAGCGCCACATACGAGGATACCACCTGCACGATATCGGCGCGAATACGGAGCTCGTCCAGCCATGCCGGAGGAAACCTGACCGCCATTCCGTTTCACCTTCTATCTCATTCATCGCAGGCGGTTACTTTCCTGCAACGGAAAGCAACAAATCTGTAGGATTACGGCCTTACAGGACGGTGAAATCTCTGGGCACATAAAGCGTTGTAAATGCGTCCGTAGCGAAGCGGTCGGTCATGCCTGCGAGAAAATCGCATATGGCGCGCTCCACCCCGTCCTGGTAGACGATTTGCACATATTCCGGCGGCATGGCCGCAGGGTTGGTCAGGTAATGCTGAAAAAGCGCGGTCAGTACGTAATCGCAGCGCATTTCCTCCTGAGCGCGCCAATCGTCGTTATACACGCGCTCAAACAGAAAATCACGCAGTTCGTCGCTGGCGTCGCTGATCTCCGGGCTCATGCGCACGTAAGGTTGATCCTGGCTGGTGTGGACGATATCCAGAATCATGGTGTTGATACGCTTGCTGTGCGTATCGCCAAGAACGGAAAGACAGTGGTGGGGAAGCTCGAACGGTTTGAGGATTCCGGCGCGGATGGCGTCGTCAATGTCGTGGTTGATGTAGGCGATACGGTCGGCGCGCCGCACGCACCAACCTTCCAGCGTCGCGGGCTCGTCGTCGCCGCTGTGGTTGCGTATCCCGTCGCGAACCTCCCAGGTGAGGTTGAGGCCCTTCCCGTCCTTCTCCAGCATTTCCACCATGCGCAGGCTTTGTTCGTTGTGCTTGAAGCCGCCGGGCATCAGCCGGTTGAGCGTTTTTTCGCCGATATGGCCAAACGGCGTGTGCCCCAAATCGTGCCCCAGGGCGATCGCCTCGGTAAGATCCTCGTTGAGGCGCAGGGCGCGGGCCAGCGTGCGCGCCACCTGGGAAACTTCCAGCGTATGCGTAAGGCGCGTGCGGTAATGGTCGCCCCTGGGGGCTAGAAACACCTGTGTTTTAAACTTCAGCCGTCTGAAACTTTTACAATGAATAATGCGATCGCGATCCCGCTGAAACTCCGTACGCACCTCGCAGGGCGAAACGGGCGTTTGACGGCCGCGTGTGTCCGCGCTGCGCACGGCGTTTTGACAAAGCCACAGCGCCTCGTGCTGCTCCCATTGTTCGCGGATGGTCATGCGCGCGCCTCCGTTTCAACGGTTCGTCGGCTCACCGCAGCATTTTCATGCCGACGGGCAAACCAGTTTCATTTCTCTTACTCTGTGAATATTCCTTGCCGACTTCGGCTTTTCCTCCGTAGAGCGTGGATCGCGGAGGAAAGTTTTCCTGTTTGGATCTGTGGTGAAAATACAAAGCACGCCACGGATCTTCCGCGGCGCGCAGGGAATACGATGGATTGGTTTAACCGTCGGCTGACTTTGTATACCATCAGGCGTGGCGGCTGCGTTTTCTGCCCGCGCTTTTCGCGGCAGACGGTTCGTCCTTCCAGGGCAGGCGTTTGGCTACCCGCGGGACCGCCTGGACGGGGAGGGGTTCTTTGGGTAGTTTCAGGGTGCTTATGTCATCGGTTTTACTCAACGCGCCATGCGGCAGGCGGCTGTCGCGGTTGAGCACGCTGATCACGATCCAAACCAGGCACGAGATATAAAGAAGCATCAACAGTACGCACAGACCCAGCCATTCCCACTGCACGTCGTCGCCGCGAAACGCGAGCACCAGCGATACCAGCGCGATAAACGGCAGCGGTATAAAGGCGAAATAAACCAGCGAATACCGTACAAGACATTGCCACAGCTTCGGCCGCCCGCCGGTGCGCGAATCCACCAGGCGAATGTGCGTAAGGCTTTTACCGGGGGTCGTGCCGCGGAAAAGCCATTCTCCTAAAACAAAGTAGCACAGCACCAGCGCCGCATACCCGCCCGTAAAAATCAACAGCAGGCGGGTATTGCCTTGTACCGAGCTGAGAATGCGATCGAACTTGATATAAAACGCCAAAAAGATCGCTGCAACCCCTAAAATCATCCAATCCACCAGCGCGGCCGTAACGCGGCGGGTTACGCTCACGTGCGCGCCGCGACGGTAGGCGACCTCGTCGATACGCTCGCGCGTGGGCAGTTTGCGCGTCAGTGGGCCGGCCAGCCAGTAACCGATCAGGCCGCCCAGTGTGTTGGTAATCAGGTCGTCGGTTTCGCACAGCCGGTACGGGCGCGGATAAATACCAAACAGGGCGCTCAGCTGCGTAAGCTCGAACACCAGGCTGATGCCAAGGGAGATCAGGATGGTTTTTCGCAACGAACAGCGGAAATAATACCGCAGGTAGATGCCCAACGGCACCATCATCACGATGTTGGCGACCATCACGAACAGGCTGCGGTTCATCAGCCGCTTCCAAGTGGAAGGCTGCGAAAGCACCGCGCCCGATTTTTGAAGCCAGGTAACCACATCCTGAAAAGGCGTCAGCTGAAGATAGGGCGTGGTGAGCTTCGCCACCTCGTCTCGGCTGGGCAGCGGCAGCATAGTCAGGAAGTACGTGCACATCAGATAGAGGATAAACGAATACAGAATGGTTGTGCGCAGCAGCAGGATGGAACCGTATCGGCGATATTGAAAGATCATATATGGAAACGTAATCAGCACAGCCACGAAGGGGAACACCCACGCGGCGGTCATAATTGGCTGAACGTAAAACCTCATGCAAACTCCTCCTCTAATGGATCGATTAGCATCATAACAGCAACTAGTGAACGTGTAAAGCGCTTGAGCCGATGCTTACGAAAGTGTACGTCAGCGGTGACACGCAGGTAAGGTTCCATGGCAGAAACAGCCTCTTTTCGCCGCGGATTTTACATTCAGAGTGCCTTTGAACGCCCCTGACCATGGAAATTGAGCAGACTTTACATGATCTTTACATACGTATTACACAAACGTGGTGGCATGAATTTTGGAATGATGTAGAATTTAAACGTACCAAGAATTGAAGGAGGAAGAAATTCAATGAAAAAGAGTATCGCGCTGATCCTGTCCATGATGCTTTGTATGGCAATGCTTAGCGTAGGCACGGCGGGTATCGCCGAGGCCGCGGTAACCGGAACTGTCACCGCCGCGGGCTCGTCCGCGCTGCTGCCGCTTGCGCAGGCTGCCGCCGACGCGTTTATGGAAACCAACCCCGATTGCTCCGTGATCGTCAACGGCGGCGGCTCCGGCCAGGGCCTCAAACAGGTGGCCGACGGCGCTGTGGACATTGGCAACTCCGACGTGTTCGCCGAGCAGAAGCTGGACGCGGATGTCGCCAAGACGCTGGTGGATCACAAAGTATGCACCGTTACCATGGCGGCTGTTGTGAACGCGACCCTGGGCGTGACCAGCCTGACCACCGAACAGCTGGTGAACATCTTCACCGCTAAGGTGACCAACTGGAAAGACGTCGGCGGCCCCGATCTGGACATCCTGCTGGTAACCCGCCCCACCTCTTCCGGAACCCGCGCGCTGTTTAAAACCTGGGCGCTCAACGGCGCCGATGAAGCCTCCAACCAGGCTTTGGAAACCGATGACTCCGGCACCCTGCTGGAGACCGTAAAAAGCAACCCCGGCGCAATCGGCTATGTGGCTCTGCCTTACCTGGTAAACAACGCGGACGTGCAGGCTGTGGCAATCGACGGCGTGGCTCCCTCGCTGGAGAACACCTATAACGGCACTTACCTGGTTTGGGGTTACGAGCACATGTACACCAAGGGCGACGGCAGTGATGCTACGCAGGCCTTCATCAACTACATGACCGGCGATGAGTTCGCCAAAAACATCGAAACGATGGGTTACGGCATATCCACCAAACTCACCGATGCCGCGATCG